>JAFIEC010000261.1 GCA_020832725.1 Paracoccaceae bacterium
GCCGGCGCGGCCGGCGCGTCCGGCGCGTCCGGGGGGAGCGTTGGTCAGCCCGTCACCCCGTCCCCGACGGGCTCCGCACCCGCGCGGTAATCGGCGATGGCCGCGCCGATATCGTCATGCCAATGCAGGCCGCCCCCGCGCAGCACGATACCCGCGCGGCACAACCCGGCCAGAAGGCTGGTGGAATGCGACACGACCAGCGCCCCCGCGCCCGCCAGCCGGGCCCGCAGCAGCGCCCGGCTCTCGGCGCGAAAGGCCGCGTCGCCCACTGCGGTCACCTCGTCCACCAGATAGGTGTCGAACGACAGCGACAGCGCCGCGGCAAAGGACAGGCGCGCCCGCATGCCCGCGGAATACTGGCGCACCGGGCGACGCATCTCGGGGCCAAGGCGGGCAACGGCCTCCACCGCATCCTCCAGCGCGCGGGGGCAGACCCCGTGCAGCCGGGCGACAAAGCGCAGGTTCTGCGCCCCGGTCATGTCGGGATGCAGCGCGCCCGCCTGTCCCACGGGCCAGGAGAATGTGCCGCGCCGGACAACACGACCGGCCGAGGGGGCAAGCGTGCCCGCCGCCAGCCGCAGGAGGCTGGACTTGCCGGCACCATTGGCCCCCAGAACCCCCACCACGACGCCGGGAGGCACCGAGAGCGAGGCCCGGTCGAGCACCAGCCGCGCCTGCCCCCCCGGCCCGATCCGGCGCAGGCTTGCCCGGTCAAGCGTGAGGGCCGCCGCCGCGCTCATGCGGCGGGGGCGGGCGCGGTACCGGCCCGGGGTGGGGGCGGGGGCCGAAGCCGGGGCGGGGGCCGAAGCCGGGGCCGTGTTCGATGCCGGTGGCAGAGCCTGCCGGGAAGGCGGCCAGATCCTTGCATCGGGCAATCGCATGCCTGCCGCGTCGGAGCCGGGGGGCGGGACCGGATGCCGCGCCCCGAAACGCGGGGCCTGCCGGGGCGCTGCCACCGCCCGGGGGCTGTGCGCCCCCCGCGTACCGGGCCACCGCCCGCGCACCGCACGTCGCTGCCGGAGCAGGTCCCGAGGCGGGAGCCGGGTCCGGGGCCGCATGCGGGCGACCGCGTCCGCGCGTGATACGGAACGTGGCCCGGGCCCGGAGACAGCGCGCCCGACACCGCCTTGCGCGCCCGGCACCGGCCCCGGCCCCGCAGTTCCCCAACCTGCGCCGCATCCTGCCCCGTGCCAGCACTCGTCCGCAGGCGCAGGAAGGCGCGCGCGTCCGGGGCAGTGGGTCGGCGCCCGCGCGGCCCCCCGCATGGCCCCCGGAGGCGGGGCGGGTGGGGCACGGCGCGGCTCATGCGCGGTCACGTATCGACAGCCAGACCAGTGCCGCCACGGCCCAGAGCAGAAAGCACGCCACAGCCACCGCCGCCAGCATCAGCACCCGGCGCGGGGCCTCGGCGCGCTCGGGCAGGGCGGGACGCTCATGCACGGCAAGGTGGCGGGTCTGCCGCCGGGCCTCGGCCTGGGCGGCTTCCTGTGCCAGAAGGGCGGCGCGCCAGGCCTCCTCGGCGACGTCGCGGGCCAGTTCCAGCCGTTCGAACCGGGCCAGAAGGGTGGCATAATCCTCGGCCTCGGGGCGGGCGACACCGAAGCGCGCGCGCTCATCCTCGATGCGGGCGCGCAGGACGGTGATGCGCCGTTCCTCCTGGGCGAGGCGGGGGTCGCTTTCGCGGGTGGTGGCGCGCAGCAGATCGGCGGCCACCAGCGCCTCGGTCAGCTGCACCTCAAGCCCCGCAAGCAGGGCCGCCCGCGCGCCCGCATCGGCCGAAGGATCGCGCAGCCGTGCCTCGGCCCGGGCCCGGGCCAGCGCCTCCTGCGCGGCAAGCAGCCGTTCCTCGGCCGCCGCCCGCTCGGCCAGGGCATGCGGGGTGGCCCGGGCGCGGGCCGTGTCCGAGAGGGTGTTGATGATCTCCGCGCTTTCCTCGAGCACGGCCTCGGCCAGGGCGAGGGCATCCTCGGGGGTGAAGGCATGGAGGCGCAGCACGATCAGCCCCGCGCCGGGATCGTGGGAGACATGCACCATCCGCCGCCCGTACTGCGCCAGATCCCCGCGCGCGGTGCCGCGGAAGGCAAAGACCGGATCCTCCGCCGCACCCGCCCAGAGCGCGGCCAGCCCCAGCCGCGCATCGACCCGCGCCACCATCTCGCGGCTGCGGATGAAGGCGCGCAGGATGTCGGTATCGGAGGAGGAGGCCCGGCTGAGCCCGGCCAGCGCCGCCGCCAGATCGGGGCGGGTGCCTGCCTCCTCCTGCCGGACTGAGAACCCCGCATGGGCCACGTATTGATCGGCGGCGCGGGCCCACAGGTACCAGGCCGAAAGCGCGACCGGCAGCAGCACCGCCAGCACGAGCGAGACCGGCCCGGCGGGCAGGCGGCGCCAGTGTATCGCCGGTCGCGCTGCCCGCCCCGCCCCGGAGGGCGCGGCGGCGGCCTCCGGGATGGCGGGCCCGCCGGTGCCGTCTGCACCGCCTGCGATGCCCTCGTCGGTCGCGCCCTGCGGCGGCAGCTCGGGAAAGCGCAGGATGCCGCCCCTCGGGGAGCGCAAGGCCCGCCCCGACCCGCCGGGTGCTGCGGGCTGTGGGGCTGCGCGGGAAGGCGGCGGCGGGGCGGGCATGGCGGCCTCGTCTTGGAAGGAGCGGGCCGGAGCAGTCTCGGACAGCGCCCCTCAGAAATCGTAAACCGCGCCGGGGCAGAGTGGGGGCAGAATGTTGATGCGGCCTGCCTGCCCGCCGCGCCGCCTTCCGGAGGATGCCATGCCGCGCCCGCAACCGCATATGCCGCCCCCGCCCCTGTCCCCGCCCCTGTCCCCGCTTGTGCCCGCACGGCGTGGCGCGACGGGCCGGGCGATCCTGGCGGTGATGCTGCGCGAGATGGGGGGCAGCCATGGCCGCGTGCCGGGCGGCTATCTGTGGGCCCTTGTGCAGCCGGTGGGTACGATCCTGTTGCTGGTGGCGCTGTTCTCGGCCTTCCTGCGCGCGCCCCCGCTGGGAGAGAGCTTTGCGCTCTTCTATGCCACGGGCTTTCTGCCGTTCCTGCTGTTTCAGGAAAAGGTCTCGGCGCTGGGCCCCTGCCTGCGGCAGGCCCGGCCCCTGCTGGCCTATCCCGCCCTGCGCCCGCTGGATGTGCTGGCGGCGCGGGCGGGCCTTGTGGTGCTGACCCAGACATTGGCGGCGGCGCTGATCCTGTGCGGCATCGCGCTGTGGGAGGGGGGGCTGCCCGCGCCCGATCCGGGGCGGCTGATGGCGGCGGGGGCCATGGCGGCAAGCCTTGGCCTCGGGCTTGGCGTGCTCAGCTGCCTTCTCGTCACCCTCGCCCCGGTGTGGGAGCGGATCTGGGCGATTCTCTCCCGCCCGCTGCTGCTGGTCTCGGGTGTCCTGTTCCTGCGCGAGGACCTGCCCCCGCCCTGGCGAGAGGCGATGCTGTGGAACCCGCTTGTCCATATCACGGCCGAGGCCCGGGCGGCCTTTCACCCCGCCTATGAGGCCGGATGGACAAGCCCGCCTGCAATCGTGCTGGCAGGGCTGGCGATGCTGGCACTGGGGCTGGCGGGGCTGCACGGGCAGCGCGGGCGGCTGGCCGAAAGCTGAGGGGGGTCGCTGCGGTTCGTGCTTAAGCGGGCGTTCATCCTTGGCTGCGAGGAAGGGCGCATGGATGGAAACCCGACCGCCCGGCGTGACGCCCCCGCACCCATGGCACCGGAGGCATGGCCCGCCGGCCCTGCCCGCCGCGCGCCGGGCTTGGGGCGGGGCTTGGGGCTGGTTGCTGCCTTGGGTGCGGGGCTGGGCCATGCGCTGG
>JAFIEC010000265.1 GCA_020832725.1 Paracoccaceae bacterium
GGACGCCGAAGCCGAGATCGAGCCAGGAGGGCTCACGGGTAAGGTTCAGGCGCAGCATGGCTCAGTACTCCTCGACAGCGTTGATCAGGGTGACGGTGCACATCCGGCCCGATGTCGCATCGCGCGCGGCCTGCCAGTCGAATGTCGCCTGCACCCCCTGGGGCCCGGCAATCTCGATGCGGGGGCGGGGCAGATGGACCGCATGCGCTGTCAGCGTCAGGCTCTCGCCCGAGGGCAGGGTGTAGGCGAAGGACAGCGCACAGGGATCGCCATTGATGGCCTGGCTGACCAGTACCTGGTCGGCAAAGCGCACCTCGATCCGGCCGGTCAGGGCGGCGATGGAGGGATCGGCCCCGTCGATCCTCCCGTCGGAGCGGATGGTCTCGATGCGGTCGAGGTTGTTGGCATAGGTGATCTCGGCCGAGACGATGTTGCCGAGAGGCTGGCCATTGCGGCTGATCGCCCCGTGGAAATGGCCAAACCGCTGCAGCGCGATGTCAGCGGGTGTGCCGGCAGCGGACGCCGTGGCAATCGCCTCGCCCTGCGCAACGAGGCTCGCGGTTGCCGTGAGCAGGCCCGAGCGCTGCATCTGCCAGCTGAGCGTGTCCAGCACACAGCCCGAATACATCGCAAACCGCGGCACCTCGGGCATGCCGGTCTCGATGGACATCGAGGGCAGCGCCCATGACCCGGAGCGGAACTCATGGCTCCAGGGCGCCTCGGCCCCTGTGGTGATCGGCTGGCCGAAGGCCGCCTTCAGCCAGAAGCCGAAAGTGCTCGCGTCGATCGGCACCACCACATTGCCATCCGCCGTCAGCGCGTCCTTCACCGGCGCCAGCGGATCGCGGCCATAGCCCAGCAACTCGCTGTCCAGCAGCGGCTGCTCCGCCCCCAGCGTGGCGCTGGCAAAGGGCATGCGGACATAGCCGCTGGCGGGCGGGGTGCCGTAACTCGTCTCGAACGCAAGCGCCATCTGCGCCCGCGCGCCTTGCGCACGTGCCATCTCGGGTCTCCGGTGGGGATCAGGGAAAAGGAAGGATCATCCCGCGAGCGGGTCTGACGTGGAATAATGCAGAACGACCGGGATCACGGCGGCCTTCAGGCTGGCCGCCCCCTCCACGGCCAGATCGACCGGGCGCGGGGCCTCGGCCTCGATCCAGTCGCAGCGCCCGCCCAGCGTGCGGTCGGCGGAGATTGCTGCACCTATGCTGGCGCAGAGCGCGGCGAAGGCCGTGTCCCGATCAGCGCTCTGAACCACCGCCTCGATCTCGGCCCGGTGCTGGTAGTGGTAGCGCAGCGGCGACAGCGTCACCCCGGGCTCGCCCGGCTCGCCATCGCGCAGGATCAGCAGACCTGCGGGCGGCACGCGCTCGGGCAGCACCTCCCCGCGCAGCACGGGCACATGCGGCACAGCATGCAACAGGTCCGCCAGGGCGGTGAGGATGGTCTCGCGGGGGGTGGGCATGGTGCTATCGTGCGGTTGGATCGGCGCGCGGGAAGATCGCCTGCAGGCCGATCATTGTGGTGATCATGATCATCCGCTTCACGATGGTGGCGATGATCCCGAGGGCGATCGTTGACATGTACGGCGCTTTACCGTACATGATCGGCTCTGAAGGAGACCGACCATGTTCGCCATCGAGACTGTGAGCCCGACCCCGGGCAAGATGGAAGCGCGCAAGGAATTGCGCATGCACCGCGCGGATGAAGAGCGCATCAAGGCCGCTGCGGCTGCGACCGGCCTGCAGGAAGCCGACTTCATTCGCCAGGCGGCCCTTCTGCGTGCGCAGGAGGTCGAGCAACGTGTGTCCCTCTCTGTCTTGCCTGTTGAGGCATTCGATGCATTCAAGGCAGCTGTCGAGGCACCCGGTCAGGTCGTGCCCGGGTTGGCTCGCGCTGCTCGAGCATCGAAGGGCCTCCTGAAGGATGCCGGCTGAGACCGCGGCGGACGGGCCCGCTCTGACGATCGCGAGATTCGACAAGGCGCTGCATGACCGCAGTGCCTTCTCTTGTGGCTTCAGCCCCATCGACAACTTCCTGAAGTCGTCGCTCTCGGATCAGATCAGGAACGGAATGGTCGCTGCCTGGATCGCCACAGCAGGCGACGATCCTGCAGTACTGGGCTTCTACACTCTGGGCGCAATGGCCGTCCGGGCGGATCTCGGTCCTGGGAGGTGGCAAAGCGCCGGTGTGCCCGATATCCCTGTCATCTACATCCGGGCGGTTGCGGTGCGTCGGGACATGCAGGGCAAGGGGCTCGGAGCAGCCCTTGTCGTTGACGCCATGCGGCGCTGCCTTGGGATCGCCGATCAGATGGGAGCTGCGGCCATCGTCCTCGACGTGCTCAAGGACGATCACTTCGAACGCCGCTGGAACTTCTACGAAGAGCTTGGCTTCCAGCCGCTCGGCGATCCCGACAACAAGCAGCGCATGTTCATTCCGATGGCTGACGTGCGTGCGACGCTGGGCTGAAGAGCTGCACCGCGTCAGATCCTCCCCTCCATCCAATTCCCCACGATCGCACCTGGCAGCGCGTCCTGCGCCCGCGCCGCATCCCGCGCGATGTCGAGCCGCTTGCGCAGCTGCACCTGCTGCACGAGCAGGAAGATCGGGACCGTGGTCACGCCCCGGCCGGTCCTCGATCTGCTCGCCACGGCGCGGCCACGTGCGTTGAGTCGTCCCTCGGCCACCAGAAGGCTCGGGCCGGTTCGCCGATACACAAACCGCAAACGCAGGCCTGTGCGGCGTTCCCATTCGCCTGGGGTGATCTTGCCTCCGCGCAACCCGCGTCCGGCGGCTGGTGTCGGAATCGTCAACCAGAACCCGTTTTTCGAGCGGATCAACGGGCCGGTATCATGTGCGCTGATGATGGTCGGGGCCTTTGACCAGACCAGCGATGCTGCGTTCAGGCTGGGCTTACCCCTCGGGAACTGCTCGGAGCGTATTGTGCGCGCGAGCCGCTGACCCAGCCCTGCGCCGGTGATCTGCGCGCGCCAGGCGGCCTTGAGAGTGTTCCCGGCCTCGCGGGTGGCGGCGGTGACAGCCTTCTCGCCGGCCCGGATCTCGGCCGCCATCATGGCGACGAGGTCGGGGGTGATGTCGAGCTTCAGCTTCATCGCGCGGTCAGGCCGGGCGGAGATCGACCGTCCAGACCAGCCGCTCGCGGTCGCGGACGGGCTCGCCCTGAGTGAGAAACGCCTCGCCCTCGATCTCGACCCGGTCGCCCGGGCGCGGGGCTGGCACCTCGGCCACGCGAAGGTCGATGCGCGTGGTCTCGGACCAGAGCCGCGCGTTGCCGAAGGCCGTGACCTCGTCCGCGCGGCGGATGACCACGCGGACGAGTTGCGGGGTGCCGCCCTCGGCGATGTAGACGGCGTCGCGGGCGATGTTGGCGTCCGCGAAGAGCGCGTCCAGCGCCGCGGCGACGGCGGCCATCAGGTCCGCCTTGCGCTGCGCCGCACCTGCGGGCGGGGGCAGCTAGGCAGCGGGTTGGGCTCGATAACGAGACGCACCC
>JAFIEC010000280.1 GCA_020832725.1 Paracoccaceae bacterium
GCGGGGGGGGGGGGGTGGGGCGCGCTTTCTTCGGGGGGCGGGGGCCGGCCGCCGCGCGCCATGCCGATCAGAGCTTTTCTGTCAGTTCGGGAAGGGCAGTGAACAGGTCGGCCACCAGCCCGTAATCGGCAACCTGAAAGATCGGGGCCTCTTCGTCCTTGTTGATGGCCACGATCACCTTGCTGTCCTTCATCCCGGCGAGGTGCTGGATGGCCCCCGAGATGCCCACCGCGACGTAGAGTTCCGGGGCCACGACCTTGCCTGTCTGGCCCACCTGCCAGTCGTTGGGCGCATAGCCCGAATCGACGGCGGCGCGGCTGGCACCGACGGCGGCACCGAGCTTGTCCGCCAGCTTCTCGACGATGGCGAAATTTTCGCCCGAGCCAAGGCCGCGACCGCCCGAGACGACACGCTTGGCCGAGGTCAGTTCCGGCCGGTCGCTTTCGGCGACCTTGTCCTCCACCCATTCCGACAGGCCCGCGCTGTCTGCGGGCGCGGCATCCTCGATCGGGGCGGGTCCGCCTGCAGGGGCCGCATCGAAGGTGGAGGTGCGCACCGTCAGGACCTTGATCTTGTCGGAGGACCTGACTGTCTGGATTGCGTTTCCGGCGTAGACCGGCCGCTCGAACGTGTCGGCATCGACGACGCCTGAGACATCCGACAGCACCATCACGTCCAGAAGTGCCGCAACACGCGGCAACACGTTCTTGCCCGCAGTGGTGGCGGGGGCCAGAATATGGCTGAAATCCCCGGCAAGCGAGACCACGAGGTCGGCCAGAGGCTCGGCCAGAGTATGCGCATAGGCGGCATCGTCGGCGCACAGCACACG
The DNA here is from genome assembly GCA_020832725.1 of Paracoccaceae bacterium. Lineage (GTDB taxonomy): Bacteria > Pseudomonadota > Alphaproteobacteria > Rhodobacterales > Rhodobacteraceae > JAFIEC01. The sequence continues at coordinate 830 of JAFIEC010000280.1, forward strand.
CGTCACCCCCTCGAAGGCGGCGGCGGCCTCGGCCGCCCCGCGGCCGCCCTGGCCGGCCCCCAGAATGGTGCCCTCGCCCAGCGCGCGTGCCGCAGTCAGCGCCTTGGAGGTCGCATCCGTCGCAAGTTCGGCGCCGTTCAGTTCGGCCAGAAGTAGAACGCCCATCACAGCACCCCCGCTTCATCCCTGAGTTTCTGGATCAACTCGTCCACCGAGCCGACCTTCACGCCGGCGGAGCGGCCGGCGGGTTCCGCCGTGGAGACCACGGTCAGCCGCGGGGAGACGTCCACGCCGTAATCGGCAGGGGTCTTTTCCTCAAGCGGCTTCTTCTTGGCCTTCATGATGTTGGGAAGGCTGGCATAGCGCGGCTCGTTCAGGCGGAGGTCGACCGTGACGATGGCTGGCAGCTTCACCTTGACCGTCTGCAGGCCGCCGTCCACCTCGCGGGTGACGGTGGCGGTCTCGTTCTCTACCACGATTTCCGAGGCAAAGGTCGCTTGCGGCCAGCCCAGAAGGGCGGCCAGCATCTGGCCCGTTGCGTTCATGTCGTTGTCGATCGCCTGCTTGCCGGCCAGTACAAGGCCCGGCTGTTCGGCCTCGATCACGGCCTTGAGCAGCTTGGCCACGGCCAGCGGCTCGATATCCTGATGCACGTCATCCGCCGCAACGATCAGGATCGCGCGGTCGGCACCCATGGCAAGGGCGGTGCGCAGTGTTTCCTGGGCCTGTTTCACCCCGATGGAGACGGCCACGACCTCTTCGGCAATGCCCTTTTCCTTGAGGCGGATTGCCTCCTCGATGGCGATTTCGTCGAACGGGTTCATCGACATCTTGACGTTGGCCAGATCGACACCCGAACCGTCTGCCTTGACGCGCACCTTGACGTTGTAGTCGATGACACGCTTGACGGGGACCAGAATCCTCATCCGAACCTCTCCTCGTGCGGTGGGCACATGCCCTTTGGGCGCATTGGCCCAGACATTTCGCAGGCTTTGTTACCCGAGCGGCGACCGGCATGACAGTCGTTTTTTCCGCGCAGCCGTGATGACGCCGCGTCCAGTCTCAGCGGTTGGCACCTGGCACCCAGAGCACATCCGCGCGCCCGTCGTCATTGGCGATCCGGCCCGCGACGAAGAACCAGTCGGACAGGCGGTTGAGATAGCGGATCGCCGCCGGGTTCACGTCTTCCTCGCCCGCCAGCTCCACCGTCAGCCGTTCGGCCCGGCGGGTAACGGTGCGGCACAGATGGAGGGCCGCGGCAAGCGGCGTGCCGCCCGGCAGGATGAAGGAGCGCAACGGCTCCAGTCGTGCGTTCATCGTGTCGATTTCGGCCTCCAGCCTCTCCACTTGGCTGTCGCTCATGCGCAGACGGGGATATTCGGCCGTGTCGTCGTTCTCGCGATCGGGAGTGCAGAGATCGGCACCAAGGTCGAACAGGTCGTTCTGGATGGCCGCGATACGCTCGGACAATTCTCCGGTGGCGTGCAGGCGGGCCAGGCCCAGTGTGGCATTGGCCTCGTCCACAGTTCCATAGGCCGAGACGCGCAGGCTGAATTTCGGAACGCGCGCGCCGTCTCCCAGTGCCGTGTCGCCCTTGTCTCCGGTGCGCGTGTATATGCGGTTCAGCACCACCATCTCAGTTCCCCCCTGACTGTCGGACCAGAACGAAGGCGAGGATCAACACCACCGCCGCGAACTGGGCCGCGATCCGGTAGCGCATGAGCCGGTTTCCGTGCTTGCGGTTGAATTCTCCACCGCGCGCAAATCCCCCGATCCCGATCGCCAGAACCACCAGAACCGCAAGGCTTGCAAGCGCAGCGAGTATGAAAACGGGATCGGACAGCATGGCACCCTCGTCTTGTGTGCCGCAGAACTAGCAGCTTTGGAGCGAAAGGCGACCCCCAGACGGGAAATGTCCTCAGGATACACGTGCCAGCAGCGCGTCGCGCAGCCGTGTCGGCAGCAGGCGGCGGGCCGCCTCCACCACCCAGGTCGGGGTCGTCACGAAATAGCGGGGGCGGGGGGGCGTGTCCTCCAGCGCCCGGATCAGGCGCGCCGTCACCGCCGAGGGTGGCCGCTCGAAACGGTCGGGTGGACCCCCTTCGGCATAGAGCCGGGGGATGAGGCGGGATCGGTAGAGATCGGCGCGCGCCGAGCCGCGCCAGTCGATCCAGGCTTCGAAGGCCGCGCGCGACTTGCGCCTGATCTCGGTGCGCACGGGGCCGGGCTCGATCAGCACGATATGGATCGGCGTGTCCCGCATCTCGAGGCGCAGCACATCTGTCAGCCCCTCGAGCGCGAACTTGCTGGCCACAAAGGCCCCGCGCCACTACAGCCCTTGTATCCCAAGGACCGAGGAGCAGGTGATCACCCGGCCGCCGCCTGCCGCGCGCATCGCGGGCAGCAGGCGGCATGTCAGGTCGTGAACGCCAAAGAGATTGGTCTCGAAGATCGCGCGCAGCCCGGCGCGCGGCACATCCTCCACCGCCCCGGGCAGCGCGAAGGCACCATTGTTGAATAGCGCGTCGATCTGTCCGCCCGTCCGCGCCAGCGCTTCTTCGGCACCCGCCGCGACCGAGGCCGGATCGGCATAATCGAGAGCGAAGCTCTCCAGCCCCTCGTCGCGCAGCCGGGCGCAATCGGCCTCGGCGCGGCAGGTGGCCAGCACCCGCCAGCCCCGTGACCGCAGGCTGCGCGCCGCGTCGAGCCCGATGCCGGAAGAGCAGCCGGTGATCAGGATCGTGCGGGCCCTGGTCACAGCCGCAGAAATCCCGATTCGCCGCCCGCATTGCGAAAATACGGAACTGCGGGCGGATCGTCCCATGCCCCGGCCTCGATCAGGGCATCCACCTCGGCCAGAACGACCAGCGTGATGAAGGGCAGGTCAAATGCACGCACCTCGGCCAGGGGCACCCATTGCAGCAGGCTCAGTTCGTCCGACGCCGCCGAGAAATCGTCGGGGTCGCCCGCCAGAGCCTCGGCCGGGGCGAGGAAGAAGCGCGCGTCGAACCGCCGGGGCCTGCCGGGAGGGGTGATCGCGCGAAAGACAAGGCTCATCCCCTCGGCCGAGGGCACGACACCGCGTTCAAGAAAGTCGCGCCAGTCGGGCGGAGCCTGGGCGGCGCTGGCCGCGGCACCCGGGTCGGCCCGGCCCAGTTGCAGCCCTGTCTCTTCCCACAATTCGCGGATCGCCGTTCGCAACAGCAATTCGGGCGCATCTGACGGCGTCTCGGGGCGCAGGCCCTGGGCCAGTCGCGCCATGCACCGCGCGCCGGGGCGACCGGCAAGCGGCATCGCGCCATCGCCCGGATCGAGCGCGCCGCCGGGAAAGACGAATTTCGACGGCATGAAGGCCGCAGCCTTGCCGCGCTGGCCGATGAGGATGCGCGGGATCGTGCCGACATCCCTCAGAAGGATGACCGACGCCGCGTCGCGGATGTCGGGGCGCATGCCGTGCTCCGGTCAGGTAGCGAGGGGGAGACGATGCGCGAGCGGGGCCGGATTGTCCAGCGCCCCGCCACCCGTCGAGGCCCGGATGACGACACGGAGATGACACGCTCTGCACCCGCCGCCCCGCAGTGTCACGAAACATCCAAGACCATGTCATTCCGGCTTCACGTCACGGCCCTAGGAACGCCGGGTGATGCGCGCGGTGGCTGGTATGCGACGCGCGCCCGAACCCTGAATCAAAGGTGATCCAAATGGCTACCAAACTGCTTTCCGGCTCGGCCCTTGCGTTGGTGCTTGCCGCTTCGGGCGCGCAGGCGCAGGTGACGATCGACTGGTGGCACGCCATGGGCGGCGAGCTTGGCGAACTGCTCGAGGGTGTCGCGCAGGGCTTCAACGAAAGCCAGGGCGACTTTGTCGTGCGCCCGTCGTTCCGCGGCACCTATACCGAGACGATGACCGGTGCCATCGCCGCCTTCCGCGCCGGCCAGCAGCCTGCCATCGTGCAGGTGTTCGAGGTCGGCACCGGCACCATGATGGCGGCCGAGGGCGCGATCTATCCGATCTATCAGCTGATGGCCGATTTCGACGTGCCGTTCGACCCCGACGCCTACCTGCCGGCAGTCGTGGGCTACTACACCGATCCGAACGGGAACATGCTGTCCTTCCCGTTCAACAGCTCCACGCCGATCATGTACTACAACAAGGATATCTTCTCGGCCGCCGGGCTTGATCCGGAAACGCCGCCCGCGACCTGGGCCGAGGTCGAGGCGGCGTCGATCGCAATCCTCGAATCGGGAGCAGCGCCCTGCGGTTTCACCACCTCCTGGCCGTCCTGGGTGATGCTGGAGAACTTCTCGGCCTGGCACAACATCCCGCTGGGAACGCAGGAAAACGGCTTCGGCG
>JAFIEC010000281.1 GCA_020832725.1 Paracoccaceae bacterium
GGCCGAACTCCTGGTGGCTCGGCACGACGAGATCGACGGGAATCACTACGAGTATCTTGCCCCCGCGGCGGAGGCATTGTCAGAGCGTCATCCGCTGGCTGCGACGCTGGTGCTCCGCGCGATGATCGACTTCACGCTCACCCGATCACGGGCGAAGCGGTATCGCTATGCCGCCGAGCACCTGGCCAGCTGCGCCCGGCTCGCGCGCGACATCCCGGACTTCGGCGCGTTCGAGACGCACGACGCCTATGTGACCCGGCTGAAGGAGGGGCATGGCAGGAAGTTCGGGTTCTGGAGCCTCGCTGAGTGAGCGGCCGGAATCGTAGCAAGATGGAAAGTTTGTCATGGCCCTGAATTTGCTGGTCTTCCTCGGCTCCGTGCGGGACAGCACGCCGCCGCGCCCTGCACGGTTGGGGGAGCGGGTGGCCCTGGCCTGCCGAGGCTTGCTCGCGGCCGAGGGCCACGAAGTCGAACTGATCGATCCGCTGGATTTCGACCTCGGCGGGGCATTCAAGCCACATTTCGCCTATGCGCAGGGCAAGGCGCCCGCGGCGCTCGAGGATTTGGCGCGGCGGATCGAGGCGGCGGACGGTTTCGTCATGGTCAGTCCGGAGTACAACCACTCGATGAGCCCGGCGCTTGCGCATCTGCTGAACCATTTCGGCAGCTCGCTCTACGCCTACAAGCCGAGCGCGATCGTGACCTATTCCGCCGGGCAATGGGGTGGGGCGCGCGCGGCGGTGAACATGCGCACCTTCCTGTCGGAGCTTGGCTGCCTGCCTGTCTCGGCGATGATCCATGTGCCCAAGGCGCAGGAGGTCTTTGCGGAGGACGGCGGCTACGCTCCCGGCGTCGATGTGGAGAGATGGGACAGCTATATCGGCCGGACTCTCGCGCAGCTGATCTGGTGGGCCGAGGCCGCCCGCCGCCAGCGCGCCGAGGGCGCGGCCGACCGCCCTGCCGCCTTCACCCGCGACCCTTCGCAGCGCAACGCGCCGTGAACCGGGGCTCCGCCTTGGCGACGCGTTTCGAGGGCGATGAGCGCCAGTTGATCACCCTGCTACCGCGACCATCACCCAGCGCACACGCGGAACCTCGGGGGTCAGAGCAGAGCACTCTGTTTAGCATACTCGTGGAACGAGATACCTTGCCATCGGCGGAGCACGCTTACCGACGCCTGCTATATCGTGCTTTCAGGTCGGTGATCAGGCGGGACACAGCCCTGTCATTGTTGTAGATCATGACGCCTTCGTTCCGCGCATGGGTGAGCAGATGGTGCTTGTCGAGGTCCGATCGTGTGAGGAGGGGTGTGATGAGCCAGGCCCCTCCGGCGGGGCCGGAAAGGCGGGTCCGATAGGCGCCCAGCTTGGTGATGGCATCATGCAAGCCCCGTTTGTCGGTGCCCGCTTTCGCCTGGACCAGATCGAGACGATCATCGCCGAGGATGACGAGGTCGAACTCTGTCTGTGCCGCAATGAAGTTGCGTGACGCGTCACCGTCAGCCGGGGCAATCTCGACGTTGGAGAGAACCTGCAACTCTGGCAAATCACCGAGTATTGCCTCAACCTCGTGAAGAATAAGCGCCTCCAGCCATTGGCCCGCGAGAAAGCGTCGCGCTTCGTCGGTCTCGACCCACAGCCGCCTGTGGTCCAGCCTTGCGCCTTCCAGCGCAGCGATGATCGGCTCAAGTGCATCGTATTGGTCGGGCGAGAGATCAATTTCGACCACAGCGGCTTGGTGCCCGGCTGCGGAGAGACGTCTGTAGAGTGCGCGGAAAGCGATGTGCCGGACGGGCCAAGGGGTCTTCTTGATTTCGCGGACAGCGCGCACCTGCCGCTGCATCCATGCAGTCCATTCCAGCCGAGCATCCTGATTGATCTCGCGATATCCATAGGATGCCAGATAGTCGTCAAGACTGGCACGGGCCGAGGTGGGCAGCGCACGCTCTTCAAGCGCGCCACGTTGTCCGATGCTGACAAGGCGCATCGACGAGTCCAGCCCGACCGTGATCAGCGACACGGGTATTCCATCTGCACCGGCCTGCCCGAGTATTGCTCCTATCGTTGCTGCCTTGCGCCCGCCCGATATGTTGAAAACGATCTCTGCACCCAATTCCCGTGCCATTCCGCCGGCCTGCGCCATTGCGCCTGTCCAGTCGCCCAGCAGGTCGGGATGGCCAAAGATTCGTCGGACATGCTCGGACGGAAGGCGCAGCACCCGCTGCGCGTAGGCTTCGAGACGTTCTGCCGGAAGGACCGCCTGCGCCTGATCCTGCCCGGTGGGCTGCGCCGGGTTGGCTACCGGAAGAAGCACCACAAGGCCGACAACCCGTCCCGCCCCCGCATGCAGCATCGGCACGACGTTCACATTTGCGCCAGATCCCGCCGTGCAGACATAGACGAAACGGTCTGGCCAACGCGCTTCCGGGCGGGCATCTTCCGACATCTGCCCCTCTCCTTCGACAGTGCTTCGGAAATATGAGATGAAAGCCCCCGTGCAGTCCAGCATCGGACCCGTTGCTCCGGGTGATCTTCGGTTGTGGCGGCTGGAGGCTCGGGTACTGCCCGAGGTCGTCCGGACCCTTCGGCTGGCTGAGGCTGTGCGCGCCGCCGTCATGCGGCGGGGAGAGATATTGCGCGGAACCGCGCGTCTTCCCGACAGCCTGCATGGCCCCGGACTGCCTGGCGAGCCGCACCGGCATGCCTATTGGCTCCCGCATGACCTTGACGGGGATGGCCGGATCGATCTGGTGGCCGTGCATGTGCCGGGCGGGCTATGCTCCGACGGTGAGGAGCTGCTTGCTGGCCTCGAGGAGGTCGTCCTTCATGGGCATGGGCCGATCCGGCTTGTGCCCGAAACCTCCCCTGAGACAAGGGCGTTGGTCATCGGTCCGGCGCGGTTGTGGGTATCGGATGTGCCGTTCTTCGGTGCCCTTCATGCGCGTCCCGCCGGGGGTGGCCGACCCCGGCCAGGGCGTGACGCACAGGCGCAACTGGCGCGAGAGCTTTCTCGTCTTGGCCGTCCCTTGCCCGGGGCAGAGATCGCGGCCTTGCCCTGTATGGCCCCCCGGGCGCGGGCCTTTCTCGGGGGGCGACGCGGGATGACAGCCCCTGTTCAACCCGTGCATGGCCTGTTCGCGCTGGGTTTTTCCGCGCCCGTTGCGGGCCCTCTCGCTCTCGGGTGCGCGGCGCATTTGTGTCTTGTAAGGTTTCGCCCGGCGGGAGGAAAATCACCGGGGGGGGGGGCGAAGCATGGAAGGTATTGACTTTGCGCGAGAATCCAGGTCCATTTTGAATATTGCTCTTTGAAATGGACGGTAATGCGGTGATGCCCAAGGGGGGGTGGCGAAAAAGGCTTTATACGCGCCTGTTTTCAATGCCTTCCAGAGGGTCCCTCTCACCGGGCCTCCGGGCCCGGCCCCACTGAGACTCGCCATTAGCCCATTTCTTGAGGCGTTCCCGCATGACTCTCACCGGGCCTCCGGGCCCGGCCCCACTGAGACACCGACACGTTCGACCTTGGGCAGCATGTCCAGCCGCTCTCACCGG
>JAFIEC010000283.1 GCA_020832725.1 Paracoccaceae bacterium
GCGCCGGCATGGGCCTGCCCGGCCTCCAGCGCCGATGCCGCCGCGACCAGCGCCGCCTGCCTGCGCGCCGCAGCCTCCGGGTCGTCCAGCCGCGACCGCTCGGTCTGGGCCGCGCGGCGATCCTCCAGCGCGGTTTCCAGCCGCGACAGGCGCGCCGAGAGGTCCTCGAGATTTGCGGCAAGCGTCTCCAATTCCACCTGTGCCGCGCGCCACGCGCCCGAGGGCCTGCCCGTGGGCGTGGTCAGCGGTGCAAGCGCGTCGTCCACCCGGCGCAGGACGCGGTCCATGCGCCGCCCGCCGGTCATCGCCTCGATCTCGCCCGCCACCGAAGACAGCAGGTCGCGCCGGGTCTCGCGCTGCCGCTCCCGCTCGGAGGCGGCGTCGGCCTCAAGGCCCAACTGCCCCTGACGCACCCACAACAGGCCCGCAGGCCCCGCGCCCTCTGCGCCCAGAAGCGCGCCGATCCAGCGCTCCGCCTCGTCGTCGCGGGCAATGATCCCGCCATCGGCCAGCCGCGTCACCGATGCCGCCTTGCGCGACAGAAAGCGCTTCTCGAGCCGGAAGATGCCTGCTTCCGTCTCCACCTCGGCGGCGATCGTGACCGCGCCGCCCGCATAGGGCTGCAGGCTCCGCACGCCTTTGCCCGTGCTCCCGTGGCGCTCGAAGAAGAGGGCATGCAGCGCGTCGAAAAAGGTGGATTTGCCGAATTCGTTGGCCTCGGAGACCACGGTCACGCCATCGCCGATGCCGCGAATGGAGGCCCTCTGCCCGGCAAAGCGGCGCACGTTCTCCAGATGCAGCGCCCGCAGTCGCATCACTCTTCCAGCGCGTAGGTGAAGAGATACGACAGCGCCGCCCGGGCGGTCTCGCGGGTGGCGGGGTCGTGGGCAGGGTTGGCGGCCTCCTCGGACAGGGCCCGCGCCGCAGCGCGAAGCGCGCCCTGCCGGTCGATCGCATCGAGGTCCTGCGTGTCATGCACCGCAGCCAGCCCGTCCAGATCCACCGCATGCCAGAGGAAATCGGGCTCGGCTGCAGCGATCGCCCGTGTCAGTGCCACGCGCGCCAGCGGCCCCGCCCGCCCCGTGACACGCAGGTCGAGCAGCGTGGAGACCCGATCCGCCAGCGGCGGCAGCGCCGCGTCGTGAAGGGCAGCCGGGTCTTCGTCGGGCGCGCCCGACAGCTCCAGCCGTGCCCGGGTCCAGTGCAGTGTCGCGGTGGGCAGCGGCGTGACGGCGGGCGACGCCCCTCCTGCCAGCTCCACCAGCAGAACGCCGGGCGGGGCGGTATGGCGAAAGCTGTCGGCCTCGGGCGCGCCGGAATACCACGTCTCGGCTCCGATGCGCAGTTGCCCGTGCCAGTCACCCAGACCCAGATAGGCCAATCCAGCCCGCCGCGCCCTGTCGGGCGGGATCACCGATGACGCCCCCTCCTCGCTGGTGCCGAAATCGGTGACCGAGCCATGGGCAAGGCCGACGCGCAAGGCGCCTTCGGGGCTGGGGGCGGTGTCGAACCATTCGGTCAGATCGCGCCCCGGACGCCGCTCCGACGGGGGGGCGGGCAACAGCACCACGCCGGGTGCAAGAGACAGCGGCACAGGCTCCAGCGCAAGGCGCAGGTTTTCGGGCGCATCCCGCGCCACCTGCGCCCAAAGCTCGGCTGCGTTTGCGTGGTCATGGTTGCCGGGCATCAGCACAAAGGTGATATCCGGCGCGCCCCGGATCGCGTTCATGGCCTTGCGCACGACATCGGGGGCGGGCGTCGTCTGGTCAAAGGTATCGCCGGCAAGCAGGACATGGCCGGCACCCTGCGTCCCCGCGATCTCGGCCATCCGTGCAGGCAGCGCCGCGCGCGCCTGCTGCAGCAGATTGCGCGGTGCCTCGGGAAAGCGCCCGAAGGGCTTGCCCAGATGCAGGTCGGAGGCATGAACGAAACGAAACATCTGCGATCCCGGGCGGCCCGGGGCCACTCTGCCACGCCGACACGGGAAATCCACCCCCTCAGGGCGCAGGAAGTGCCACGACGGGCCCGCCCGCGGCCTCGGCATCGGCGGGATCGTGGGTAACCATCAGCGCGGGAATGGCGCGGGCGCGCAGATGGGCAAAGGTAAAGTCACGCATTTCTGCCCGCAGCCCCTGATCCAGCCGCGAGAATGGCTCGTCGAGCAGCAGGGCGCGCGGCTCGGCCAGAAGCGCGCGCATGAGGGCCGCCCGGGCGCGTTGCCCGCCCGACAGCGTCTCGGGATCGCGCGGCCCCAGCCCCGCCAGCCCTGCCCGCGCCAGCGCCTGTTCGACCGCGGCCTGCCGCGCCGCGCGGCCGCGCACATGCGCCGACAGCCCGAAGGCCAGATTGCCCGCCACCGACAGATGCGGAAACAGGACCGCATCCTGAAACACAAGGCCGATACGCCGCGCCTCGGCCGGCAGGGCGGTGATGTCGCGACCCTCCAGCCAGACCCGCCCGGAAAGCGCGAAGCCCGGCCCAAGGTGCCCCCCGATCGCATCGAGCAGGGTGGACTTGCCGACACCCGACGGGCCCATGACGCTGGCCACCTCGCCGGG
>JAFIEC010000285.1 GCA_020832725.1 Paracoccaceae bacterium
TGCCCTTGGGGGGGGTGTGGGCGATCAGGGGGGGGGATCTGGCAATTTTCTACTGCCCCCCAATCCTGGGGGGGGTGGGCTGGAATTTCGGCTTCATCGGGGCCACCTCCATGCTGACCGCCGCCCACGGCCCGCAGGAGCGTGGGCGGATTCAGGGGATGAACGACATGTTCGTCTTCGGCGCCGTGACGGTGGCCTCGCTGGCCTCGGGCGGGCTGATGAACTGCGCCGGCGGGGCCACGGCGCAGGAGGGGTGGACGGCCGTCAACCTGTTCATGCTGCCCTTCCTAGCGCTGGCGGGCGGCGCGCTGATCTGGCTGGCCCTGCGCCCTGGCACGCCCCGGGGGGCCTGAGGCCCGCCCGCACACGCCGCCTCGCAGCCGCACAGATACGCGTGAGCGCGGCTTCCCCAGGGACAGGGATGGTGCGATGCTGCGCCCGAATGTCGCAGATCCGCGCACCGGAGAAACTCCCCATGCTCCTGAATGCCGCCCCGTCCCCCGTCGGCATCGTCCGCGCCGCGCTGGCCTGCCTGGCTGCGACCGCCTGTGCGGCCTTGCTGTTCGCAGCGCCCGCCCTGGCCGATGAGCGTCCGCCGCAGGTACGTGCCTGGGCAATCGAGTTCCCCCTGACCGATTTCGCCCGCAGCAGCATCGACTTCGCCGACGTGCGCGAGGGGGGTCCGCCCCGCGACGGCATCCCCGCCATCGACGATCCGCGCTTTCACCCGGTGGCCTCGGAGACCACCCTGTCCGGCCGCGAAGCGGTGATCAGCATCGCCCTGCCCGGAGAGACACCGCGCGCCTATCCGCTCCGCTACCTGATGTGGCACGAGATCGTGAACGACCGGATCGGCGGTCGGGCCGTCGCAGTCACCTATTGCCCGCTGTGCAACTCGGCCATGGTTTTCGAGGCCAGTCAGGCCGGGGCCGAACTCACCTTCGGCGTCACCGGCAAGCTGCGCCATTCCGACATGCTGATGTATGACCGCGAAACCGAGAGCTGGTGGCAGCAGGCGGTGGGCGAGGCGGTGGTCGGGCTGCACACCGGCGCGCGGCTGCAACATCTGCCCTCGCGGCTGGAGGGCTGGGCGCAATTCGCCGCCCGCCACCCCGAAGGGCTGGTGCTCTCCCAGCCCCGCGCGATCCGGCCCTATGGGTCCAACCCCTATGTGCGCTATGACAGCGCGATCCGCCCCTTCCTCTATGACGGTGCCCTGCCCCCCCACGGGATAGAGCCGCTGGCCCGTGTCGTCCGGGTCGAGGGCCGGGCATGGCCCCTCTCGCGCCTGCGCGCCGAAGGACGGATCGAAGAGGCGGGGCTGGTGCTGCACTGGAGCGAGGGGCAGGCCTCCGCCCTCGACAGCTCCGACATCGGCGCGGGTCGCGAGGTGGGCAGCGTGATCGTGCAGGATGCGAGGGGCCGCGATGTGGCCCATGACATCCCCTTTGCCTTCGCCTTCGACGCCTTCTTTCCCGACGGCGAATGGATGCTCGGCCCGCGCTGAGCCACGCTCCGGGGCTTTTCCGCAGGCCCGCCACGGCCTAGCCTGTCGGCATGGACATACCCCCGCCCCTTGATGCGCTGGCAGCGCTGCTCGCCCCCCGGGGCGAGCGATCCGAAACGCTCACCTATGCCGAGGCGGCAAGCGCGCTTGGCCTTGCGGGGCGGCTGCGCATTCACCGGCTGACCCGTGCGCTTGAGGCACTGATGGAGGAAGACGCCCGCGCCCGTGCTCCCTTCCGCGCGGCCCTCGTGATCAGCAGGGCACGCGACGGATTGCCCGCGCCGGGCTTCTTTGTGGCCGCGACACGGCTGGGTCGCTATGCGGGGCCGCCCCGGGGGCTGGAGGCACAGACCTTCCACATGCTGGAACTCGCCCGCCTCAGCATTGCCGCGGCCCCGCTTGGCAAGGGGCCGCCTTCGGCCTAGAACCCGCCCATGACACAGGACCAGCAGCGCGAGATCCACATCATCGGTGCCGGCATGGCCGGGGCCGAGGCCGCCTTTCAAGCCGCCGAGGCGGGTGCCTCGGTCGTCCTGCACGAAATGCGCCCGCAGGTTGGCACCTTTGCCCATCGCTCGGGCGATTTCGCCGAGATGGTCTGCTCCAATTCCTTCCGTTCCGACGATCACGAGCGCAATGCGGTCGGCCTCCTGCACTGGGAGATGCGGGAAGCGGGCGGTCTGGTGATCGCTGCCGCCGACGCCCACGCCCTGCCCGCAGGCGGCGCGCTGGCCGTGGACAGAGAGCCCTTTGCCCGCGCCGTCACCGCCCGCCTGCGCGCCCACCCCCGCATCCGCGTCGCCGAGGGAGAGATCACCGCCCTGCCCCGCGACGATGGCAATCTGTGGATCGTGGCGACCGGGCCGCTCACCTCTTCGGCGCTGGCCGAATCGATCCGCGCCACCACCGGAGAGGACGCGCTGGCGTTTTTCGACGCCATCGCCCCGATCGTGCATTTCGACACGATCGACCTGTCGCGGGCGTGGTTCCAGTCGCGCTATGACAAGGGCGACACCGAGGAGGAGCGGCGCGCCTATCTCAACTGCCCGCTGGACCGCGACCAGTACGAAGCCTTTATCGACGCGCTTCTGGCCGCCGACACCGCCGCCTTTCGCGAGGGCGAAACCGACACCCCCTATTTCGAGGGATGCCTGCCCATCGAGGTGATGGCCGCCCGCGGCCGCGAGACCCTGCGCTATGGCCCGATGAAGCCGGTCGGCCTGACCAACCCCCACCAGCCCGACGTCAAGGCCCATGCGGTGCTGCAATTGCGCCGCGACAATGCGCTGGGCACGCTCTACAACATGGTGGGCTTTCAGACCAAGATGAAATACGGGGCGCAAGCCTCTGTATTCCGTATGATTCCCGGTCTGGAGGAGGCTGTTTTTGCCCGCCTCGGCGGCATTCATCGCAACACGTTCATCAATTCGCCGCGCCTGCTGGACAGCTCCATGCGGCTGCGAACGGCCCCCCATATCCGCTTTGCCGGTCAGATCACCGGGGTGGAGGGCTATGTGGAATCGGCCGCCATGGGCCTGCTGGCCGGGCGGCTTGCCGCGGCCGAGGCACTGGGCCACGATCTGCCGCCCCCGCCCCCTGAAACCGCCACGGGCGCGCTTCTGGCCCATATCACCGGCGGGGCCGAGGCCGCGACCTTTCAGCCCATGAACGTGAACTTCGGCCTGTTCCCCCCGCTCGAAGAGGCAAGGGGCGGGCGGCGCGGCCGAAAGGAGCGGTATCTGGGCTATACCGCCCGCGCCAAACAGGCCTTTGCCGCCTGGGCCGCTCTGGGCCGCATACAGCCCGCGCTCGCGTGATCCAGCGCTTCGCGCCCTCGCCCACCGGCCCGCTGCATCTGGGTCATGCCTTCTCCGCGCTCCTTGCCTTTCGCGCCGCCCGGGCTGCCAGGGGCACCTTCCTGCTGCGCATCGAGGACATCGACCAAGCCCGGTCCCGCCCGGAATGGGAGGCTGCGATCTTCGATGATCTTGCCTGGCTCGGCCTGTCATGGCCACGGCCCGTGATGCGACAATCCGACCGCCTTCCCGTCTACCGCGCCGCCCTCGACAGGCTGTCGGCGCTGGGCCTGCTCTATCCCTGCCGCTGTCGGCGGCGCGACATCGCCGCAGCCCTCGCCGCTCCGCAGGAAGGGGCCCAGGGACTGCGGGCCGGGCCGGACGGCCCGGTCTATCCTGGCACCTGCCGGGGCCGACCAATGGCCGAAGCCGGGCCCGAGGACGCCCTCCGCCTCGACATGGGGGCCGCTCTGGCACATCTGGGACCTGCGCGGCTGGCACGACTGGCGGTGCTGGAGACCGGCCCGGCCCATGGGGGGCGGCATCCGCTCTCGCCCGCGCATCTGCTGGAAGGGGTGGGCGATGTGGTTCTGGCCCGGCGCGACTTTGGCACATCCTATCATCTGGCGGTGGTCGTGGACGATGCGGCCCAGGGCGTGACCCATGTCACACGCGGAGAGGACCTTTTTGACGCCAGCGTATTGCACCTGCTTCTTCAGGCTTTGCTCGAATTGCCGCATCCTGTGTGGCACCACCATGGCCTGATCCGCGACGCCGCAGGCCGCAGGCTGGCCAAACGCGACGATGCCCGCGCGCTGTACCGCTTCCGCGACGAGGGGGCCAGCCCTGCAGACATCTGCCGCATGGTCGGGCTGGCCGCCTGAGAGGCATATCGGGTCATCCGGAACATGCCGGCAAGGCCTGCGACACCCGATCCGAGGCGCGGCACAGGACCGCCCGGCCCCGGATTGCGATGCGCGGCCCCTCCGCACGCCCTTGCGCCTTGTCCTCGGCGGCTCCGCTGGGCTATGCCACGGCGGGGAGGACGCCATGGCCGCCATTCTCGACACCATCCGCGACTACAAGCTTCAGGAAATAGCATCCGGCAAGGCCGAAAGGCCGCTTGCCGTGCTTGAGGCCGAGGCCCGGACCGCCGCGCCGGTGCGCCCCTTTGCGCGGGCGCTGCTCGATCATGCCCGCGAGGGCTATGGCCTGATCGCGGAGATCAAGCGGGCGAGCCCCTCCAAGGGCCTTATCCGCCCCGATTTCGACCCCGCCGCCCTTGCCGCAGCCTATGCGGAGGGCGGGGCCGCCTGCCTTTCGGTCCTGACCGACGGCCCTTCGTTCCAGGGCGCGCCTGAGTATCTCGCCGCTGCCCGCGCCGCCTGCGAATTGCCGGTGCTGCGCAAGGATTTCCTTTTCGACCCCTGGCAGGTGGCCGAGGCCCGGGCGATGGGGGCCGATTGCATCCTGATCATCCTGGCGGCCGTGACCGACCTGCAGGCCGGAGAACTGGAGGCCGCCGCCCGGGACTGGGGCATGGATGTGCTGGTAGAGGTGCACACCGAAGAGGAGCTGGAGCGCGCCGCGCGCCTCGCCTCGCCCCTGCTCGGCATCAACAACCGCAACCTCTCCA
>JAFIEC010000296.1 GCA_020832725.1 Paracoccaceae bacterium
CGAGAGGGCGAACTGCGCGGCCTGGCTGACATTCTCTCCCAGCACGAGAAAGGGCTGGATATCCTCCCACAGCCCCGCATGTTGCAATGCCTCGCGTGCCCGCATGCCATAGGGCGCATGGTCGGGGTTGGCGATGGCAAAGCGGGTGATCCGCCCCTCGGCCAGCGCCTGGCGCAGGCTTTCCAGCGACCCGTCGGGCGCGAGGGTGGAATTCGGCGGCACCGTCACGACGATCCGGCCGATGGCATAGAGATCGCCCTCGTCACGTGTGAAGCCGTCGCGGGCCAGATCGAAGATGAACTGCTCGTCGGCGGCCATGAAGATCTGGAACGGTGCGCCCTCGCGGATCTGGCGGGCGAAATTCCCCGTCGAGCCCATCGACAGCCGCACCCGCATCCCGGTTTCGGCCGCGAAGGCCTCCGCGATCTCGGCGACCGCGAATTGCAGATCCGACGCCGCGGCCACGACCGGCGCGTCGTCGCGCGCCCCGGCCGATGCTGCCGTCAGGATCAGCGACGATATCGCTGCAACAAGATACCTGCGGGCAAGGGGGAAATGCATGACCGACTCTCTGGTGATGTGTTTGGGCGAACATATCGCCACATTCGTCCCCTAGCGCCGGCTTTGCAAGCGGCGGGCCGCGGGCGCATGCCCCTGCCGTCTGGTCGGCGCCGGGCACTACCGGGGCCAGGGCGTCCGGTTCCCGGGGGTGACGTGGGCCATATCCATCGCTCCGCCAAGCCCGAGGGGCCGGCACGCGATCTGTGGTTGCGATCTGCGGATGCCCGGGCCGCCTGCAAGGGCGGTCATGTCGATGCGCGATTCGTGCAGGGCTGTGCGGGATCGGTTCGGTGCGGTTTGGTGGAGCCGAGGGGGATCGAACCCCTGACCTCGTCATTGCGAACGACGCGCTCTCCCATCTGAGCTACGGCCCCGGTGGCCGGGTGTGTCGCGCAAGGGCCGGGCTTTGTCAAGCTGCGACAGGGGTGCGGGAACGGGCCGGGCGCGAGGCGAAAGGGCGGAAAAAAAAGCATGACGGGCTGGGCCACGTCATGCTTCAGTCGGCACTTCCGGCAGCGGGACTACCAGTCCTCAGGACCTTTGTCCCTGAAGTGCTCCACGAGGAAATCGATGAAGGCGCGCAGCTTGGGCTGCGTATAGCGCCCCGGCGGATAGACGGCATAGACGCCCATCGTCTCCACCGGCAGATCGGGCAACGCCACTTCGAGGCGGCCGGCGGACAGGTGGTCGTGATAGAGGAAGCTGGGAAGATGGGCGATGCCCAGCCCGGCCACGGCCGCATTCAGCAGCGACTGGCCGTCGTTCACCGTCAGCCAGCCCGACGCCCTGATCTGGCGCTTCTCCCCGGTCGGAGAGGTCAGCTTCCAGAAATTGCCCGACGACGTATTGGAATAATGCAGCAGCTTGTGCTCGTTCAGATCCTCGATGCGCCGGGGCTGGCCGTAGCGGCGGAAATAATCGGGCGAGCCGATCATCCGCAGGTTCGTCTCGGTCAGCTTGCGGGCGCGCAGGGTGCTGTCTTCCAGCTCTCCGATCCGGATCGCAAGGTCGAAGCCCTCCGATATCAGCTCCACATAGCGGTTGTTGAGCACCATGTTGACGGTGATCTCGGAATATTGCTGCAGAAAGGCCCCCAGCGCCGGCGAGACGTGGTTGACCCCGAAATCGGTCGCCACCGACAGCCGGAGCGAGCCCGAGGGTGCCGCCTGCATCGCGGTGACCATCGCATCCGCTTCGCCCGCGTCGTTCAGCACCCGTCGCGCACGGTCGTAATAGGCCAGCCCGATCTCGGTGGGGCTGACCCGCCGTGTGGTGCGGTTGAGAAGCCGTGCGCCCAGCCGTGTCTCGAGTGCCGAGACGTGCTTGGACACGGCGGATTTGGAAATACCCAGCTTGCGCGCAGCGTCGGTGAACCCTCCAAGGTCCACGACGGTCGCAAATGCCTCCATTTCAGTCAATCGGTCCATGTTCGACCTCGTTTGTTCCGTATCGTCGGGTATCGCCCCCGATTGTGTCACCATTGCGGAGGGGAACGGACAATACGGGGACAGAACCCCTTTCTGTTCGCGGTCGCGAAACCGCAGGCGAGGCGGGGCGGGGCGAACCTGTCAGGTTGAATATTTTATGCTTTGACTTTCAGCCCCGCGGCGCTAGGCTGTTCCGGACGTCCGTATCGGCGGGCAGAGAAGTATGGAGAGTGACCTTGAAGATCGCCTGTCTCGGCGGCGGCCCCGCCGGCCTCTACTTTGCCATTTCCATGAAGCTGCGCGATTCCTCCCACGAGGTCGTGGTCATCGAGCGCAACCGCCCCGACGATACGTTCGGCTGGGGCGTCGTGCTGTCGGACGAGACGCTGGACAATCTTGCCGCCAACGACCCGGTCAGCGCCGAATCGATCCGCGCGCATTTCGCCTATTGGGACGACATCGCCGTGGTGCGCGGGCAGGAGCGCATGGTCTCCTCCGGCCACGGGTTCTGCGGGATCGGGCGCAAGCAGCTGCTGCTTCTGCTGCAGGCGCGCGCGCGCGAGCTGGGGGTGGAGCTTCGCTTCGAGACAGAGGTCGAATCCGCCGCCACCTATGCAAAGGAATTCGATCTCGTGGTGGCCTCGGACGGGCTCAACTCCCGCACCCGCAACGATTTCGCCGAGACGTTCCGCCCCAATATCGACACCCGCAAGTGCAAGTTCGTCTGGCTGGGCACCCATCAGAAGTTCGATGATGCCTTCACCTTCATCTTCGAGAAGACGGAACACGGCTGGGTCTGGGTCCATGCCTACCAGTTCGACGCCGATACCGCGACCTTCATCGTCGAATGCACCGAGGAGACCTGGGCCGCCTGGGGCTTTGGCGAGATGACCAAGGAAGAGAGCATCGCCACCTGCGAGGCGATCTTTGCCGAGCATCTGGGCGGGCACCCGCTGATGTCGAACGCCAACCATGTGCGCGGCTCGGCCTGGCTCAGCTTTCCCCGGGTGCTGTGCGAGCAATGGTATCACGAGAACATCGTGCTGATGGGCGATGCTGCCGCCACGGCGCATTTCTCCATCGGATCTGGTTCCAAGCTGGCCATGGAAAGCGCCATCGCGCTTGCCGACTACCTCCACGAGGAGGCCGACATGCAGGCCGCCTTCACCCGCTATCAGGATGCCCGCCGCCTCGAGGTGCTCAAGCTGCAATCGGCGGCGCGCAACAGCCTCGAGTGGTTCGAGGAAGTGGAGCGCTACCTCGACCAGGACATCGAGCAGTTCACCTATGCCCTGCTGACCCGGTCGCAGCGGATCAGCCACGAGAACCTGCGCCTGCGCGATGCGGACTGGATGAGCAAGGCCGAGCGGTGGTTCCAGACCAAGGCCGGCGTCTCGCCCAACGCGCCCCTGCGCACGCCGATGTTCGCGCCCTTCCGCCTGCGCGGGATGGAGCTCAAGAACCGCGTCGTGGTCTCGCCCATGGCGCAATACAAGGCCGTCGATGGCTGCCCGACCGACTGGCACCTGGTGCATCTGGGAGAGCGGGCCAAGGGCGGTGCGGGCCTTGTCTTTGTCGAGATGACCTGCGTCTCCCCCGAGGGGCGCATCACCCCGGGCTGCCCGGGCCTCTATGCGCCCGAGCACGAGGCCGCATGGACTCGGATCGTCGATTTCGTCCATGCCGAGACCAGTGCCAGGATCGCCTGCCAGATCGGACATGCCGGCCGCAAGGGCTCCACCCAGCTGGGCTGGGAAGAGATGGACGCGCCGCTGCCCTCGGGCAACTGGCCGCTTCTGTCGGCCAGCGCCATCCCCTGGTCGGAGCGCAATGCGGTCCCCAAGGAGATGGACCGCGCCGACATGGACGCGGTGCTGGCGCAATTCGTGGCCTCCACCGAGATGGCGGCGCGCGCCGGCTTCGACATGATCGAGCTGCACGCGGCACATGGCTATCTGCTGTCCTCCTTCATCTCGCCCGTCTCGAACACGCGCAGTGACGCCTATGGCGGCAGCCTTGAGAACCGGCTGCGCTATCCGCTGGAGGTCTTTGCCGCCATGCGCGCGGCCTGGCCCGAGGAGCGGCCGATATCGGTGCGCATCTCGGCCACCGACTGGCTGGGCGACGAAGGCGTGACCGCAGACGAGGCCGTGGAGATCGCCCGGGCCTTCTCGGAGGCCGGGGCCGACATCATCGACGTCAGCGCGGGCCAGACCTCGACACAGGCACGCCCCGTCTACGGTCGCCTGTTCCAGACGCCGTTCTCCGACCGCATCCGCAACGAGGCGGGGCTGGCGACCATGGCGGTGGGCAACATCTACGAGCCCGACCACGTGAACTCGATCCTGATGGCCGGGCGCGCCGATCTGGTCTGCCTCGCGCGGCCGCATCTGGCCAACCCCTTCTGGACGCTGCACGCCGCCGCAGCGCTGGGCGACAAGGGCGAGGCCTGGCCCGATCCCTACCTCGCCGGGCGCGACCAGATGCATCGCCTGGCCGAGCGGGCGGAGGCCACGGTGATCAAGGTATGACCGCGCTTTCGGGCCGGCATGCCGTGGTCACCGGAGGCGGCACCGGCGTCGGCGCCGCCATCGCCCTGGCGCTGGCGGAGGCCGGGGCATCGGTGACGATCTCGGGGCGCCGCGAGGCACCCCTGGCCGAAACCGCCGCCCGCCACAAGGCCATCTCGTGGATCACCGCCGATGTGACCGACCCGGAGGCGGTAGCGGACATGCTGGCGCGGGCCGAGGCGCAATCGGGCCCCGCAGCCATCCTTGTGGCGAATGCTGGCGCGGCCGAAAGCGTGCCGTTCTCCCGGATGGATGCGGCGCATCTGCGGGCCACGCTGGAGGTCAACCTCACGGGGGTCTTCAACCTGTGGAAGGCCGGCCTGTCGCCCATGCGCAAGGCGGGCTGGGGCCGGATGATCGCGGTCGCCTCGACGGCGGGGCTGAAGGGCTACCCCTATGTGGCGGATTACTGCGCGGCCAAGCATGGCGTCCTCGGCCTGACCCGCGCCCTGGGCCAGGAACTGGCGCGCACCGGCATCACCGTCAACGCGCTGTGCCCCGGCTTCACCGAGACCCCGCTTCTGGAGCGGTCGATCGCCAAGATCATGGACAAGACCGGCCGCAGCCGCGAAGAAGCGTCGGCCTCGTTGTCGGCGGGCAATCCGCAGGGCCGCTTCGTGCAGCCCGAGGAGGTGGCCGGGGCGGTCCTGTGGCTGTGCTCGGAGGCGGCGGCGGCGGTGAACGGGCAGGCGATTTCCATCTGCGGGGGAGAGACATGAGCGGAGCCGGAACCGAAAAAGCCGGGGCGCGGGCCAGGACGGCCCCCCTTTCGTCGGGGAATGCGCCCGCCTCCAAGCAGCGGCTGCGGCTCTGGCTGCGCCTGCTGAAGCTGTCGCGCGCCGTCGAGGCGGAGCTGCGCGAGCGGCTGCGGCTGGAGCATGGCTCCACCCTGCCGCGCTTTGACGTGCTGGCCGCGCTGTGGCGGGCCGATTCAGGATTGAAGATGAGCGAATTGTCGGGCGTGTTGCGGGTGTCCAACGGCAATGTCACGGGCATCGTGGATCGGCTTGTGTCCGAGGGGCTGGTGGAGCGCCACCCCGTCCCCGGCGACCGCCGCGCCATGCTGGTACGGCTGACCGGACAGGGGCGCATCCAGTTCGAGGCCCAGGCCATCGATCACGAGGCCTGGGTGGACGGCCTTCTGCAAGGCTTCGACCCCGAAGAGCTTGACGATCTGGGCGCGCGGCTTGACACCGCCTTTCGCAGGATCACCGAAAAGGAGCCGCGGACATGATACGCATGGCCGACAAGACCCCCCGCCATTTCCATGCCGACATCTCGGGCGACATCGCCACGCTGCGGCTTGACCGGCCCGAGCGCAAGAACCCGCTGACCTTCGACAGCTATGCCGAATTGCGCGACTGGTTCCGCGACCTCTCCTATGCCGAGGACGTGCGCGCCGTGGTCTTTGCCTCCAATGGCGGCAATTTCTCCTCGGGGGGGGATGTGCACGACATCATCGGCCCGCTGACCGGCATGGACATGAAGGAGCTTCTCGCCTTCACCCGCATGACCGGCGATCTGGTCAAGGCGATGCTGGCCTGCGGCAAGCCCGTCATCGCTGCGGTGGACGGGATCTGCGTGGGCGCGGGGGCGATCATCGCCATGGCCTCCGACCTGCGGATCGCCACGCCCGAGGCCAGGACGGCGTTTCTGTTCACCCGCGTCGGGCTGGCGGGATGCGACATGGGCGCCTGCGCCATGCTGCCCCGGATCATCGGGCAGGGCCGGGCGGCGGAACTTCTCTATACCGGGCGCGCCATGAGCGCCGAGGAGGGCGTGGCCTGGGGCTTCTTCAACCGGCTGGTGCCCGCCGAGGCGCTGGACGCCGAAGCCCAGACACTGGCCCGGCGCATCAGCGAGGGGCCGAACTTCGCCCACATGATGACCAAGACCATGCTCAACCAGGAATGGAACATGAGTCTGGAACAGGCGATCGAGGCCGAAGCCCAGGCACAGGCCATCTGCATGCAGACCCGGGATTTCCGACGCGCCTACGAGGCCTTCGTCGCCAAGGAGAAACCTGTCTTCGAAGGCGATTGAGCCATCCACACGGGGATTATGGCATGAGCGACCGCAGCTTTCTGGAATGGCCCTTCTTCGAGCCCCGGCACCGGGATCTGGCCGATCGGCTGGATGCCTGGGCATGGGACAACCTTCAGGGGATCGACCATGACGACACCGACGCCGCCTGCCGCGAACTGGTGGCGCGGCTGGGGGCGGGGGGATGGCTGGCCCATTCCGCCATCGACCCCGACGATGCGATGGGCAGCCTCGATGTGCGCAGCCTGTGCCTCATCCGCGAGACGCTGGCGCGCCACGACGGCCTGGCGGATTTCGCCTTTGCGATGCAGGGGCTGGGCACCGGGGCGCTGTCGCTCTTCGGCAGCCCCGAACAGCGCGAATGGCTGCGCCGCACCCGCGCGGGGCAGGCGATCTCGGCCTTTGCGCTGACCGATCCGCAATCGGGCTCGGACGTGGCGGCGCTGACGATGACGGCGGTCCGCGACGGCGGCGACTGGGTCCTCGACGGCGAGAAGACCTGGATCTCCAACGGCGGGATCGCCGATATCTACACCGTCTTCGCGCGCAGCGGCGAGGGGCCGGGCGCGCGGGGGCTGTCGGCCTTTCTGGTCCCCGCCGACACGCCCGGCCTGACAGTGGTGGACCGGCTGGAAGCGGTGGCCCCCCATCCGCTGGCGCGGCTGTCCTTCGAGGGGGTGCGGGTGCCGGCGGCAGCCCTCATCGGCCAGCCGGGCGCGGGCGTTCGCATCGGCATGTCGGTGCTCGCCGTATTCCGCTCCCCCGTGGCGGCGGCGGCGCTGGGCTTTGCCCGCCGGGCGCTGGACGAAACCCTTGACCGGGTGCAGGCGCGCCAGCTTTTCGGGGCCCCGCTGTCCGACATGCAGATGGTGCAGGGCCACCTGGCCGACATGGCGCTGGATGTGGACGCCTCGGCCCTGCTTGTCTATCGCGCCGCCTGGACCAAGGATCAGGGTGCCGCGCGCGTCAGCCGCGAGGCGGCGATGGCCAAGCTCTTTGCCACCGAGCAGGCACAGAAGGTCATCGACACGGCCGTGCAGCTTCATGGCGGCGACGGGGTGCGCCGGGGCTCCATCGTCGAGAGCCTGTACCGCGAAATCCGCGCCTTGCGGATATACGAGGGTGCCTCGGATGTGCAGAAGGTGATCATCGCCCGCCAGACCATGGCGGCAGCAGAAGGAAACTGACATGCTCGGACCCTCCGCCCACGTCGACACCTTCACCCGCGACAACCTTCCCCCCGAGGGGGAATGGCCGCTGTTCCGGCTTGAGGGATTCGACTATCCCGATTTCCTGAACGCGGGCGTCGAGCTGACCGACCGCATGGTGGAACGGGGCTTTGGCGACCATGTCGCCCTGATCGGAAACGGCCGGCAGCGCACCTACAAGGAGCTGTCCGACTGGACCAACCGGCTGGCCCATGCACTGGTGGAGGATTACGGCATCCGCCCTGGCAACCGGGTGCTGATCCGCTCTGCCAACAACCCCGCCATGGTGGCCTGCTGGCTGGCCGCGACAAAGGCCGGGGCAGTGGTCGTCAATACCATGCCGATGCTGCGGGCGGGCGAGTTGACGGCGATCGTGGACAAGGCCGAGGTGAGCCTTGCGCTTTGCGATACCCGCCTGATGGAGGAGATGGTCGCCTGCGCCAAGACCTCGCGATTCCTGCGGGCGGTCCTGGGCTTTGACGGCACCGCCAACCACGATGCCGAACTTGACCGCGCCGCCCTGTCCAAGTCCGTCCGCTTCGAGGCCGTGGCCACGGGCCGCGATGATGTGGCCCTGCTGGGCTTCACCTCCGGCACCCCCGGAGAGCCCAAGGCCACGATGCATTTCCACCGCGACATCCTGATGATCGCCGACGGTTATGCCCGCGAGGTCCTCGACGTGCAGCCCGAGGATGTCTTTGTCGGCTCGCCGCCGCTGGCCTTTACCTTCGGGCTGGGCGGGCTGGCGGTCTTTCCGCTGCGTTTCGGGGCGACCGCCTGCCTTCTGGAGAATGCCTCTCCGCCCAACATGATCGAGATCATCCAGACCTACCGGGCCACGGTCTGCTTTACCGCGCCCACAGCCTATCGGGTGATGCTCAAGGGGATGGAGGAGGGGGCCGACCTGTCGAGCCGGCGCGCCGCCGTCGCGGCCGGAGAGACCCTGCCCGCGCCGGTCTATCAGGAATGGATGGACAAGACCGGCAAGCCCATGCTGGACGGGATCGGGGCGACCGAGATGCTGCATATCTTCATCACCAACCGCTTCGACGACCACCGCCCCGCCTGCACGGGCCGTCCCGTCACCGGCTATGAGGCGATGATCGTCGACGACGAGATGAACGAGCTGCCCCGGGGCGAGGTCGGGCGGCTTGCGGTGCGCGGGCCCACGGGCTGCCGCTACATGGCCGATGCCCGCCAGCGCAGCTATGTGCGCGCGGGCTGGAACATCACCGGGGATGCCTTCTGGCAGGACGAGGACGGCTATTTCCACTTTGCCGCGCGCAACGACGACATGATCGTCTCCTCGGGCTACAATATCGCCGGGCCCGAGGTGGAGGCCGCCCTTCTGGCCCATCCCGACGTGATGGAATGCGCCGTCGTCGGCGCGCCCGACGACGAACGCGGCCAGATCGTGCAGGCCCATGTGGTTCTGGCCGAGGGGGTGGCCTCCGGGCCGGAGACCGCCAAGCGCCTGCAGGACCACGTCAAGGCCACCATCGCGCCCTACAAGTATCCGCGCTCGGTCCTGTTCACCGAGGCCCTCCCCAAGACCCAGACCGGCAAGATCCAGCGCTTCCGGCTGAAGGAGGACACATGAGCGGCCAGCCCTACGACCCCGGGGCCGAGGGCGCGTACATGGCTTTCGACGGGCGGATGTCCTACACCGATTACCTGTCGCTCGACCCGATCCTCGATGCCCAGAAGCTGCGCACCGGATCGCACGACGAGATGCTGTTCATCGTCCAGCACCAGACCTCGGAATTGTGGATGCGCCTGGCCATCCACGAACTGGAGGCGGCGCGGGCGGCGATCCTCGCGGGCAATCTTCCACCCGCCTTCAAGATGCTGACCCGGATCGCGCGCATCTTCGAGCAGCTCAATTCCGCCTGGGACGTGCTGCGCACCATGACGCCCAGCGAATACACCCGCTTTCGCGACGGGCTGGGGCAATCCTCGGGGTTCCAGTCCCACCAGTACCGGCTGATCGAGTTCATGGTGGGCAACCGCAACCGCGCCATGATGCGCCCCCATGCCCACCGCGCCGACCTGCACGCGAGGCTGGAGGCGGAACTGGCGCGCCCCAGCCTCTATGACGCGGCACTGCGGCTGGTGGCGCAGAACGGCATCGCCATTCCCGATGACGTGCTGTCGCGCGACCTGTCGCTGCCCCATGCGCCCCATGACGGCGTGCGCGCGGCCTGGGCCGAGATCTACCGCGCGCCGGAAACCCACTGGGCGCTGTACGAGATGGCCGAGAAGCTGGTGGATTTCGAGGATTACTTCCGCCGCTGGCGCTTCAACCATGTCACCACGGTGGAGCGGGTCATCGGCTTCAAGCGCGGCACGGGCGGCACCGGCGGGGTCAGCTATCTGCGGCGGATGCTGGAGGTGGAGCTGTTTCCCGACCTGTGGCACGTGCGGACGGTGCTGTGATGGCGTTCCGTGTACCGCACAAGGTGATGTTCCAGCATTGCGACCCGGCGGGGATCATCTTCTATCCCCGCTATTTCGAGATGATCAACGCCACTGTCGAGGAATGGTTCGAGCATCTCGGCTATCCCTTCTCCGAGATGCACGGGGCGGCGGGCACCGGCATTCCCATGCGCCAGATCGAGGTCTCCTTCGAGGCCCCCTCGCGCCTCGGAGAGATGCTCCAGTTCGAGCTGAGCCCCCGCACACCCGGGCGCACCAGCCTCGGCTTTACCATGGTGGCACATGGCAGCGATGATGTGCGGAGGCTGGTCTGCACGGGCACGGTCGTGCACATGGACAAGGCCAGCGGGCGGCCGAAACCCTGGCCCGAAATGATCCGCGCCGCTATGGCGCGCGAAGCGGAGGAAGACCCCAGATGAGTACCGTCATCCAACCCGAGGGCTGGGCGCCCGCAAAGGGCTATGCCAACGGAATCCTGACAGAGGACGGACATCTGTTCGTGGGCGGCCAGATCGGCTGGAATGCCGAGCAGCGCTTCGAGAGCGTCGATTTCGTGGACCAGATGGAGCAGGCCCTGCGCAACATCGTCGCCGTGGTCGAGGCCGCGGGCGGCGCGGTGGAGCATATCACCCGGCTGACATGGTTCGTCACCGACAAGCGCGAATACGCCGCCCGGCAGCGCGACGTGGGCGCGGCCTATCGCCGGGTCATGGGCAAGCACTTCCCGGCCATGACCATGGTCGTGGTCGCGGCCCTGGTCGAGGACGAGGCGCAGGTCGAGATCGAGGCCACCGCCGTATTGCCTCGCTGAACGGGGCGGGGCGCGGGCATCTCTCCCGTGCCCCGCCCCTCTCCCCCTCCCCGGCCACAGCCACAGCCACAGCCACAGGTTGACGCAGGCGCGCGGGCGGACCACCCTGCCCGCCTGTACGGGAATGGGCGGGGCGGGCATGTCGGTTGAATCGCTGCTGTGGGAACGTGACGCGCTGGGATGCGCCGAGGCGGTGCGGACGGGCGAGGTCTCGGCTCCCGAGCTGGTCGAGGCCGCCATCGCCCGGGCCGAGCGCCTCAACCCCCGGATCAACGCCATTGCCGAGCCCCTGTTCGACCGCGCCCGAAAGATGGCCCGGCAGGTCGCGCCCGATGCGCCGCTGGCGGGTGTGCCCTTTGCGATCAAGGATCTGGCCATCGCATGGGAGGGCGTGCCCTGCCATTCCGGCAGCCGCGTTCCGCCCGCCCGGCGCAGCCCCGATTCGGTTCTGACCGCCCGATATCTGGCGGCGGGGCTGGTGCCCATCGCCACCTCCACCACACCCGAGCACGGATTGCGCCTGATGACGGAAAGCGCGGCCTTTGGCATCACGCGCAACCCGTGGAACACCGGCCATACCTCGGGCGGTTCCTCGGGCGGGGCGTCGGCGCTGGTGGCGGCGGGGATCGTGCCGGTCGCCCATGCCTCCGACGGCGGCGGCTCCATCCGGGTGCCTGCGGCGGCCACCGGGCTTGTCGGGCTGAAGCCCTCGCGCGGGCGCATCCCCAAGACTCCGCACCTGACCGAAGGCTGGCACGGGCTGATCGTCGATCATGTGGTCTGCCGCAGCGTGCGCGATTGCGCGACCCTGCTCGACCTGACCCACGGGCCCGATCTGCTGGCCCCCTATGCGGCCCCCGGCCCTGCGGGCACATTCGCCGCGGCGGCGGCCCGGGCGCCGGGGCGGCTGCGCATCGGTGTCTATCGCGGCTCGCCGCTGGGCCTTCCGGTTTCCGACGACACCCATGACGCGATGGAGGCCGCGATCGCGCTGGCCCGGGAGGGCGGGCATGCCGTGGAAGAGATCGCCCTGCCTGCGGCGGACAGGGCGTTCCTGGCCAATTTCTCGCGCATCGTCGCATCGGCCACCGCCGCCACCATGCGCGCCGAGGCCCGCCGCCTGGGCCGCGACCCGCGCCCGATGCTGGAGCGCACGACCCGGGTGGTGGCGCGGCTGGGAGAGCTGCTGAGCGCGGGCGAATCCCATGACGCGCTGCAACAGCTGCACGCGGCATCGCGCGAGATCATCACCGGGACCGCACATCTGGATGCGGTGCTGATGCCGGTGCTGGCCCATCCGCCCCTGCCCGTGGGGGCGATGCGGCCCAGGGGGATGGATGCCGTGCTCGAGGCCGCCCTCGACCGGCTGCGCCTGACCCGCGCGCTGCGCCTGCCGGGGGTGCTGGACACGATGCTGGACAAGTCGCTGTGGTTCACCCACTGGACCGCCGTGCAGAACGTCACCGGCCAGCCCGCGATCGCGCTGCCGGTGCATGTGACGGCGGCGGGCCTGCCGCTGGGCGTGCAGGCGGTGGGCCGACCCGGCGACGAGGAGACGCTTCTGTCGCTCGCCGCCCAGATGGAGGCGCAATCCGGCTGGCTGGCACGCCGGGCCCCGCGGGGCCGGCCCGGCGGGGCCTGACCGGCACGCCCGCTCAGAAGCCGAAGAACCGCGGCAGCCACAGCACGATGCCGGGGATGTAGGTGATCAGCCCGAGGCACAGCACCAGCGCGCCCAGGAAGGGCCACAGATAGCGGATGATCTCGTTCAGGGCGACATCGGCCAGCTTGCCCAGCACGAACAGCAGCAGGCCAAAGGGCGGCGTGATCAGCCCGATCATGATGTTGACGGTGATCAGCACCCCGAAATGCACCGGATCGATGCCCAGCGCATGGACCGTCGGCATCAGCAGCGGCACGAAGACCAGGATCAGCGTGCCCGTGTCGATGATGCAGCCCAGCAGCAGGAACAGCACGTTCACCGCCAGCAGGAACATCCACGGCGCCATGTCGGTATCGAGGATCAGCGCAGCAAGGCCCCGGTCCAGCCGTTCGGCGGTGACGGCATAATTGATCAGGAAGGCCCCCGCGATCAGCAGCATCACCACCGTCGATTGCGCCATGGACACCGAAAAGACCCGCCAGATGCCCGCCAGATCAAAGGCGCGATAGACCACGATCGCCAGCAGGAAGGCCCAGATGGCGGCCACCGCCGCCGCCTCGGTGGGCGTGAAGACCCCCGACCAGATCCCCCCCAGCAACACCACCGGAAGGGTCATCGGAAGGATCGCGCCCGCCAGCGAGCGCAGCGCCTGCTCCCGTCCCTGGGGCGGCGAGGCGGGCAGATCGAACCGGCGCGCCATCAGCGCGATCGTGGCCATCAGCGCCACACCCATCAGCAGGCCCGGGACGATCCCCCCCAGAAACAGCGCCCCCCCGGATGTTCCCGAGTTCAGGGCATAGAGGACCATCGGAATCGAGGGCGGAATGATCGGCGCGATCACGGCCGAGGCGGCGGTGATGGCCGCGGCCAGCCCGCCGCGATAGCCCCCCACCATGCGCATCATCCGCATGGAGACCTGCCCCGGCCCCGCAGCATCGGCGATGGCGCTGCCCGACATCGAGGAGAAGATCAGGCTGACCATCACGCTGACATGGCCCAGCCCGCCCCGGGCGCCGCCCACCGCGACATCGGCCGCGCGCCACAGCCGCTCGGAGATGGTGCCCGCGTTCATCACGTTCGCGGCCAGGATGAACATCGGGATCGCCAGCAGGATATAGGCGTTGAACAGGCTGTTCATGATCTGGTCGGTGACCAGCCCCGGATCCTGCCCGGAGACGAACAGATAGACGAAACCCGCCGAGATCATCGCCAGCGGAATCGGCACCCGCAGCAGCACCAGCGCCACCAGAACCGCCAGCAGGGTCAGGAACGATCCGCTCATGCGCGTCAGGCCTCCATCGGCCGACCGGCCAGCGCGGCGATGCAGCGGATCGCCAGCCGCAGCCCGATCATGGCCTGAAAGAGGCCGAACACCGCATAGGCCCGGTTGAGCGGCCACATCAGCGCGGGCGTGCGCTCGCGCCACAGAAAGGCGATATAATCGAGGGTGGCGGGCAAGGCGGCCAGCAGGATCGCCGCGGCGATGCCGGTGCCCAGCGCCTCCATCCAGCGCCGCATTCCGGGGCTGACGGTGTCATAGACCAGCCCCACCGCGATATGCTCCCGATACGGGATGACAAGGGCGGCGGCTCCGAAGACCACCCACAGAAAGATCAGCGCCGTCACCTCGTCGCTCCAGCGCGAGGGAAGGCCGACGACGAAGCGCTGCCAGATGGTCCAGCCGAACAGCCCGACCATCCCGGCGAACGCAAGCGTGGCCACCGCCTCGACAAGGCGGCGGCCATATTCCAGCCAGCGCAGGACAAGGGTGATCATGCGCCGCGCTGCCGGTTACTGCATCGCGCGCGTCATGCGCTCGGTGTTCCAGTCGCGGGCCAGACGCGCGCGCTCGTAGACGGCATCTGCATGGGCGCGGAACGCCGACAGGTCGATCTCGTCCACCCGCATGTTCAGCTCGTTGGCCATGCGCTCGGCGACCACCTCCTCGTCGTTGACACGCCCGCTGTTGCCCAGCTCCGCCCCCTCGGCCGCGGCGCGGCGCAGCAGGTCCTGCTGATCGGCGCTCAGCCCGTCGAAGACGGGCTTGGAGATGGCATAGAAGACAGGCTGCACCATGTGAGCGGTCAGCACGATCTGCTCCGTCACCTCGTAGAAGCGGGCGGCATTGGTGATGGTGAGCGGGTTCTCCTGCCCGTCGACGCCGCCCGTCTGCAGGGCGACATAGATTTCGGGCATCGCCATGGGTGTGGGTTCGACGCCCAGCGTCTCGCCCAGCAACAGCCATTCCGGCGTGGCCGGCATGCGCAGCTTGATGCCCGCAAGATCCTCGGGCCCATTCACATCACGCGCGTTGCGCAGGTTCAGCGTGCGGGTGCCCAGATAGGCCACCGAGAGGATCTCGATATCCATCTGCTCGGCCACCTCGGCCACCAGCTCCTCGCCCAGCGGGCCGGTCATCACAGACATCATGTGGTCGTAGTCGCGGAACAGGTAGGCGCGGTTCAGAAAGCCCCAGTCGGGCATCTGGGCGGCGACCTCGAAGGTGGTCATGATCGACATCTCGAGGTTGCCGCGCTGGATCGCGGGCACTTCGGTTCCCTGCCGGAACAGCGAGGAGGCGGGATAGACCTCCACGTTCAGGCCCATGTCGGCCTCGTTCACGATGGCGGCGAACCGCTCGGTTCCCTGGTTGAGGAAGTCGGGCGGCGGGCCCGCATGGGAGAAGCGGATGGTCTTGGTCTGCGCCTCCGCCATTCCGCCCGCCATCGCAAGTGCTGCGAGGGGGGCGGCAAGCAACGCGGTCCTTGTCAGATGTCTCATGGTCGTAACCTCCTGTCTTGCCGTCCGGGGTCCTGCCCGGGGGCTCATGCGGGCTCGTGGATGGTGACGGCGAGCGCGCCGATGCCGCCGATCTCGGCCTCGACCCGGTCGCCCACGGAGAGAAAGGTCTTCTTCGGCGCGCCGACACCGGCGGGCGTGCCCGTCAGCAGCACATCGCCCGGATCGAGCGTCATGATCCGCGACAGCGTCGCGATCTGCTCGGCCACCGAAAAGATCATGTCGGCGGTGGTGTCATCCTGCCTGATGTCGCCATTGACCTTCAGGCGCAGCGGCACCGCCTGCGGATCGCCCAGCGCGGCGGCGGGCACGAGGCGCGGGCCCAGCGGGCAGCAGCTGTCCTGCGCCTTCCCCGCGACCCAGTCCAGCTTGTAGAAGGTCTGGGGCGCCTGGTTGAGGTCGCGGGCGGAGAAATCGATCGCCACCGACCAGGCGGCGACATGGGACAGCGCCTCCTCCACCGGAACGGCGCGCGCGGTGCGGCCGATCACGGCGGCCAGCTCCACCTCCCAGTCGAGGGCGCCGGTGTCGAGCGGCATGCGCACCCCCTCTCCGGACCCGACCAGCGCATTGCGCGGCGGCTTGAAGAAGAAGAACAGCCGCTGGCCCTCCCGGGAGGTATCGGGCACCCCCATCTCCTCCAGGTGGCGGTAGTAATTGGCCCCCGCGCACAGCACCTTGCCCGGCCAGCGCAGGGGCGACAGGCGGGGCGCATCGGCGGGCAGGGCATCACGGGGCGAGACAGCCGCCGCAGCAGCATCGAGCAGGGGGGCCATGCGCTCCCAGTCCGGGAACAGGTCCACGACGCTGTCGATGGCGGGTCCGCCCGCGCGCGCAAGGCTAGGGGCGAGGCGGAACAGGCCCGCATCGGTCTCGAGGCAGGCCACGGCCTGTCCGTCATGAGAGATCGTGGCCAGCGCCCAGGCCGCATTCTCCGTCCAGTCGGAAAAGTTGTTCAATTCTGTGCATTCCCTCTTGAGTCCCGATCAGGATGATTTTATGAAATCGTCCTGTCAACATGAAATCGAATTCAGATCATAGCCCGCGCCATGACACCCGACCTCGCCCCGCCGCCAACCAATGCCGCCGCCCGGACAGCCTATGACACCCTGCGCGGGGCCATCCTCTATGGCGCGCTGATGCCCGGCGACCGGCTGGTCGCGGCCGATCTGCGGGCCCGCTACGGGCTGGGCCTGACCCCGATTCGCGAGGCGCTGACCCGGCTGGCGGGCGAGGGGTTGGCGGAGGGGGCGGCCCATCAGGGGCTGCGGGTTCGGGGCCTCGACCGGGCCGAGCTGGCCGATCTGATGGACACCCGCGCCCGTATCGAGAGGATGGCGATCACCGGGGCCATCGCTGCCGGCGATGCCGAATGGGAAGCCGAGATCGTGGCGGCGGCGCATCTGCTGGCGCTGACCCCCCTGCCGGAGCCGGGCGACGACGGCACCGCCTCGCGGCTGTGGGAGGAGCGCCACCGCGCCTTTCACTTCGCGCTGGTGCGCGCCTGTCCCTCGCCCTGGCTTCTGCGGCTGTGGAACATGCTCGCCGATCATTCCGAGCGCTATCGCAAGCTGCGCCTGCTTCATCATGCCGAACCCTTGGCCGAGGTGCGCGATGTCGTGGGCGAGCATGCCGAGATCGTGGAGGCGGTTCTTGCCCGCGAGGCGGAGCGTGCGGCGGACCTGCTCGACGATCACCTCGCCGCGACCCGCCGCAGCGCGGACAGGCTGCTGGCGCGGCTGGAAAACGGCGGAACAGCGGGCGGCTGACGCGCCTCAGCCCGGGCCCGTCAGCCACGGGCGGGGCGGCTCGGCATAGCGCACATAGAGGGGGTGGCGCGGATGCCCGCCCGCCGTCAGCCCCAGATGATGCAGGGATGCGCCGCGCGCCCGCAACAGCGCCTCGACTGCGGCACCCCGCCCCAGATGCGCCCCGTGGGTGCCCCAGGCGCAGACGACCAGCCCGCCCCATTCCGCGCCCCATGCCACGCTTTGCACAAGGGCTGCATCGTTCCACGGCCCGACCGGGTCGGGGGCTGCGCGCATCACGCGGGGGTCGGTGGCGCGCAGGGCAAAGATGTTGCACACCCGAAAGCCCCCCAGCCCCAGCGCCCGGGCCCGGCGCTCGCAGCGTTCCACGGTGGGGTCGTTCTGGGCTTCGGTGGCGGTAGAGGGGTTGAGCATCACGAACAGCGCCCGCGCGCCCGCGCCCCAGACCCGGGTCAGCAGGTAGCGATAGCGCTCGCAGGGGGAATAGACGGCCGCGCTCTCGGCATCGCCCTTGAGGAAATGCCGCGTCACAAGGCCCGCGCTCACGCCCCCGCCCCGAAAACCCGCACCGGATGCAGCTCGCCCGCCCGATAGGTGCCCACGGCCACGGCCCGGCCGCCAAAGCTGGCCCAAGCCTCGTCGCCGTATTCCGCATCAGAGGCGAGAACCATGCCGGGATTGCCGTTGCGCAGCCGTGCGGCACCCTCGGGCGTGGCGGGCAGTTCGGGCAGGTCGGACAGCCCCGCCTCCATCGGCAGCAGGCGTGCATCCAGCGCGGGCGTCCCGGCCTCCTGCCGCACCTGCTCCAGGCTCACACCCCCCTCTGCCAGGTCGAACGGCCCCGACCACAGCCGCCGCAGCGCCGTGACATGGCCGAAACAGCCCAGCGCCCGGCCCAGATCGCGGGCGATGGCGCGCACATAGCCCCCCTTGCCGCAGACCATGTCGAGGACGACGTGATCGGCGTCGGGTCTCTCCACCAGTTCCAGCTCGTCCACCCAGAGCGGGCGCGCGGCCAGTGTCACCTCGGCACCGCCGCGGGCAAGGTCATAGGCCCGCGCGCCATCCACCTTCACCGCCGAGAATTGCGGCGGAACCTGCAGGATGTCGCCGCGAAACGCCGCCAGCGCCGCCCGGATCGCGTCATCGTCGGGCCGGACCGGAGAGGTCGCGATCACCGGACCCTCGGTATCGTCGGTTGTGGTGGCCTCGCCCAGCCGCATGGTGAAGCGGTAGCATTTCAGCGCGTCGGTCACATAGGGAATGGTCTTGGTCGCCTCGCCGAAGGCCACGGCCAGAAGCCCGGTCGCCAGCGGATCGAGCGTGCCGGCATGGCCCGCCTTGCGCGCATCCAGCGCCCGGCGCACGATGTTGACGACATCGGACGAGGTCACGCCCGCAGGCTTGTCCACGACCAGCCAGCCGGTGATGTCGCGCCCCCGCTTGCGCGCCCGGCCCATCAGCCGCGCTCCTCGCCGGGGCCATCGGCCCCATCGTCAGCCCGTCCATCGGCCCCATCGTCCGCCGCGTCATCCCCGTCGGTTTCCGCGACAACGTCGCGCCGCACATTGTCCTGGGCGAACAGCCGCCGGGTCTCGTCCAGCCGGTCGAAGGTCTCGTCGAT
>JAFIEC010000297.1 GCA_020832725.1 Paracoccaceae bacterium
GGGTGCCGGTGCGGGCGGCGCATGTGTCGGTCCGGCGGCGGACGGCGTCGCCGCCCCGGCCTCGGATCCCACAATCGGGCCAGGCAGGGGGCGGCAAAGCCCCCAGCTCAGCCCCAGCCCGGCCACGGCCAGTGCAATGGCGCCGATGAACGCGCCCTGAATGAAACTGTAACCTGCGAATATCCACAGAGCGATGGCGACGAATGCTCCGAACAGCGCAGCCACTAGCCAGCATGTGAGGGCGCAACCCAGATCCGCCTTCTTGGTGCTCATGGTTCAACTCTCCCCGTTCCACGGCCCGACACGTTGTTGAGGCGCTCCCGCAACAACCGCCGGAGGCGTGGACCGTGTCACGCTCCGGTCAGTTTGCGGGCCTGCCCGACCCAGTCGTCACGGCTGGCGCGCCCACGGAAGCCCTCGACGTTTTCGTCGATGAAAGCCCGCTCCTCGGCGCTCCAGGCAGCGATCTGGTCGAGATGATAATACCCCATTTCGTTCAGAAGTCGCTCCAGTTTCGGCCCCACACCCCTGATCTGCTTCAGATCGTCGGCCTTGCCGCCCCGCGGGGCCTCCAGCCGGGCGGGCCCTGCCGTCGCCGGAGCGGGTGCGGGTGCAGGGTCGGGCTTCGCCCCCGCCTTCGCCGCGCGCCTTGCTGCGGCCCTTGCCGGTGTCTTGCGGATCGAGGGTTCGGTAATCCGGGTGATCGTGTCGCCGTAATCCACGGCGCGCTGCGCACTTTCGTTGTAGCGGGTTTGGCCGCTGTCGAATTCCCTCAGACTGGTCAGCCCCATAAGCGGCTCCGAGGCGAAGCGGCCGTTCTGCGGCCCCGGCACCGGCACCTCGCCGCGCGCGAAGGCATCGAGGATGGCCCCGAAATTCTCGGCCGTGAGGTCCTCGTAGTAATCCTTGCCGATCTGGACCATCGGCGCGTTGGCGCAGGCCCCGAGGCATTCCACCTCTTCCCAGGAAAACCGCCCGCAGGCCGAAACCTGATGCGGGCGGGGGCTGATCCGCTCCTTGCAGACCGCGACCAGATCCTCGGCACCGCAGATCATGCAGGTCGTGGTTCCGCAAACCTGCACATGGGCCACCGAGCCCACCGGGGCCAGCTGGAACATGAAGTAGAAGGTCGCCACCTCGAGCGCGCGGATATGAGCCATGCCCAGCATGTCGGCCACGTATTCGATGGCGGGACGGCTCAGCCAGCCCTCCTGCTCCTGGGCGCGCCACAGCAGCGGGATGATCGCGCTGGCCTGGCGGCCCTCGGGAAACTTGGCGATCTGGCCCTTTGCCCATTCCAGATTGGCGGGCGTGAAGGCGAAACTCTCGGGCTGGTCGGGGTGCAGGCGGCGCAGCATCAGCGGTCGATCTCCCCGAACACGACATCGAGCGAGCCGAGGATGGCACTGACATCGGCCAGCTGATGGCCCCGGCAGATGAAATCCATGGCCTGCAGGTGCAGGTATCCCGGCGCGCGGATCTTGGTCTTGTAGGGCCGGTTGGTGCCGTCCGACACCAGATAGACCCCGAACTCGCCCTTGGGCGCCTCGACGGCGGCATAAACCTCGCCCTCGGGCACGCGAAACCCCTCGGTGTACAGCTTGAAATGGTGGATGAGTGCCTCCATCGAGGTCTTCATCTCGCCCCGCGCGGGTGGCGCGACCTTGCCCCGGGCGATGACATCGCCCGGCGCGCGCTCCAGCTTCTCGATGCACTGGCGGATGATCTTCACGCTCTCGCGCATTTCGGCCATGCGGCACAGGTAGCGATCGAAGCAATCGCCGTTCTTGCCCACGGGCACCATGAAGTCGAACTCGTCATAGCATTCATAGGGCTGGGCGCGCCGCAGGTCCCAGGCAAGGCCCGAGCCGCGCACCATCACCCCGGAAAAGCCCCAGTCGAGGATGTCCTTTTCCGTGACCACGCCGATATCGACATTGCGCTGCTTGAAGATGCGGTTCTCGGTCAGAAGCCCGTCGATATCGTCGAGCACGGCGGGGAACGTCTCGGTCCAGGCCATGATGTCGGCCAGAAGCGCAGGCGGCAGGTCCTGATGCACGCCGCCGGGCCGGAAATAGGCCGCATGGAGCCGCGCCCCGCAGGCGCGCTCGTAGAAGATCATGAGCTTCTCGCGCTCCTCGAAGCCCCAGAGCGGCGGGGTCAGCGCACCCACATCCAAGGCCTGTGTCGTCACGTTCAGCAGGTGGTTCAGCACGCGCCCGATCTCGGAATACAGCACCCGGATGAGGCTGGCGCGACGGGGCACCTCGGTGCCGGTCAGCCGCTCGATCGCCAGACACCATGCGTGTTCCTGGTTCATCGGCGCGACATAGTCGAGGCGGTCGAAATAGGGCAGGTTCTGCAGGTAGGTGCGGCTTTCCATCAGCTTCTCGGTGCCGCGATGCAACAGCCCGATATGCGGGTCGCAGCGCTCCACGATCTCGCCGTCCAGCTCCAGCACCAGGCGCAGAACGCCATGGGCGGCGGGGTGTTGCGGCCCGAAGTTGATGTTGAAGTTCCGGATCTTCTGTTCCGGCGTCTCCACATCGTCAAAGCTGCCGTCCATCATTTCGCAGCCTCTTTCTTCTCGTCGCCGGGCAGGATGTAATCGGCACCCTCCCAGGGGCTCATGAAATCGAACTGACGGTATTCCTGCACCAGCTTCACCGGCTCGTAGACCACACGCTTGACCGTGTCGTCATAGCGGACCTCGGTATAGCCGGTGGTGGGGAAATCCTTGCGCAGCGGATGGCCGCGAAAGCCGTAGTCGGTCAGGATGCGGCGCAGGTCGGGATGGCCGGTGAACAGGATGCCGTACATGTCGAAGACCTCCCGCTCGAACCAGTTGGCGGCGGGGTGGACATCGGTGACCGAGGGCACCGTCTCGTCCTCGCGGATGGCAAGCTTCAGACGGATGCGCGCGTTGCGATACATCGACAGCAGGTGATAGACCACGTCGAAGCGGCGCTCACGCTGGGGCCAGTCGATCGCGGTGATGTCCACCAGGGTCGAGAAGCGGAAGGCCGCATCTGTGCGCAGGGCCTCCAGCACCCGCAGGATGGACCCCGGCGCCACCTGCAGCTCCAGCTCGCCACGCTCGATGCGGATGCGCTCTGCCACGTCGCCCAGCCGGGCTTCCAGCTGGGCGCTCATGTCGGAGAGGGTTTCGGGATCGCTCATCATTGCCCTCAGCGCACGATGGTGCCGGTGCGGCGAATCTTTCGCTGCAGCTGCAGAATGCCGTAGAGGAGCGCCTCGGCCGTCGGCGGGCAGCCGGGAACATAGATGTCCACGGGCACGATCCGGTCACAGCCGCGCACCACCGAATAGCTGTAGTGGTAATAGCCGCCGCCATTGGCACAGGAGCCCATCGAGATCACATAGCGCGG
>JAFIEC010000303.1 GCA_020832725.1 Paracoccaceae bacterium
CTCGACCTCCTCGTAGGGTTCGCGATGATAGACAATCACCAGATCGCTGGGCATTTCAGACCTCCTCGAATTCGGGGAACAGCCGTAGTGCCACAATGGCCTCGATGATCCCGGCAGCGCCGATGGCGCTGGCTCTGTGCAGGTTGGGCCGGTCCTCCAGCTGCTCCAGAAGTTCAGGTTCCGAGCCGCCGACCGCCACCGCGGGCAGGCCCTCGGCCAGCATGGAATGGTCGTTCATCGTATCGCCTGCCACAAGAACCCGGTTCGGGTCCAGCCCGAGGTGCCCGATCAGGCGGCGCACCGAGGGGCCCTTGCTGATGCCGCGGGGCAGCACATCGAAGAAGCGATCCGCCGACACCAGCGAATCGAGGCCCAGCCGCGCCACGATCTCGTGGGCGGATGGGTCAAAGCGGTAGGGAACCATGTCATAGCTGACGCGGTAGCGAAACGTGGTGGGCTGCAGGGTCAGGCCCGGATGCTCGTGGAGGGCCGCCCGCACACGTTGCCCGGCGTCGCCCCACCTGGCTGCGATCTCTTCCTCCAGCTCGGGTATCGGCGCGACGCCGTCC
This sequence comes from Paracoccaceae bacterium, assembly GCA_020832725.1. Classification (GTDB taxonomy): domain Bacteria; phylum Pseudomonadota; class Alphaproteobacteria; order Rhodobacterales; family Rhodobacteraceae; genus JAFIEC01. The sequence goes on from JAFIEC010000303.1 coordinate 570, forward strand.
GCGCCCATGCGGGCGATGGTCGTGCCCACGTCGCCGATCACATAGTCGGGGCGCGGCACGCCGCCGCGGCAAAGACCCTCGATGAACTCCGGGTCTCGTCCGGTCACGAACACCAGTCCGACGCGGTCACGATTGGCCTCGATCCAGGTATAGAGACGTCGGCGATCATATTCGCTGCCGCCGAGGAACGTGCCGTCAAGGTCGGTCGCCAGGGTGAAATGGCGCTCGGCAAGGGGAGGGGTCATGTTCATTGGCCAGGCCCCGCCATGGGATGGGCCAGCGTCATCGGAAGTCGGCCCTGTTCGTGCTGAATGGGCCGAGTCCACAGCGCCGAGAAGGTCAGCTTGAGATCGGCCCCCTCGTGCAGGATGTCGTGGACCGCCTCGCAGATGGGCATGGAGATCTGCAACCGCCGCGCAAGATCCACGACCGATATGGCATTGACCTCGCCTTCGACCGTCACGGGCTGGCCGTCGAAACACGCCTCTCGCGCCCGTCCCTCGCCCAGCTGGACGCCCAGCGCCATGTTGCGCGATGTCTGGCTGGAGCAGGTGAGTGTCAGGTCTCCGACACCCGAGAGCCCGGCCACGGTATCGCGCCGACCGCCCAGCGCCTCGGCAAGGGACATCATCTCGTCGAGGCCCCGGGCGATGAGTGCTGCACGTGTGTTCTCGGCGAATCCTGCGCCGGTCATCATGCCGCAGGCGATGGCGATCACGTTCTTGACCGCGCCGCCGATCTCCACGCCCACGAGGTCGTCGGAGATATAGGGGCGGAAATCCTCGGACCCCATGGACAGCGCGAGCCGTACCGCCGGGCTGTCATGAGGGGCCAGCCTGTCGGCATGGCTGAATTCGAAGGCGACGGTCGCGGCTGTGGGATGGCCAAGGGCTGTCTCATGGGCAAAGGTCGGCCCCGAGAGCGCGCCGACGGGGTGGCCGGGCAGCACCTCCGCGACCACATGGGACAGAAGGGCCCCCGTCCCCCGCTCGATCCCCTTGGCGCACAGCGCAATGGGAATACCCTCGGGCATATGGGGCCGCATCGCCTGGCCCATCGCGCGCAACGAGGTGGAAGGGGTGACCAGCAACACCGCATCCGCACGAAAGAGTGCCGCCGCCAGGTCGGTGGTCGCCGCAAGGCCGGAGGGAAGGAGGATGCCGGGCAGATAGCGCGGGTTCATGCTGTTGCGCCTGATTGCACGAATGAGGTCCGCATCGCGGCCCCAGAGTGTCACCTGACGGCCCGCCCTGCGCGCGACCGTGGCCAGGGCGGTGCCCCAGGAACCCGCGCCGATGACGCAGATGCGCTCATAGGGGAGGGCCCGGGGCCGATCACCTGCCGGGGCGCCGGGGTGCTGAGCCGTCTCGGCCCGAATATCTGGCGTGCGCATGTCCATGTCTCTCTATTGGCGCCGCGCGACCCGATGGTCGCGTCGCCCGGGCCCTTGCCCTCCATTGTTCCGTTGGATTGCCCTCAATATAGCATTCTGCGTGAGCATTGCAATTCCCGCATGACCGAACCGCTGGCTTTGCCTGCGCGGCACAGCGCATGCCTGTTTGGAAAGCGCCAAAATTGCATGTCTGCCCTGACATCGGGCAGCATGCGACGCAGCCCACATATCCGTGTCCAGCCGCTATCCTTTTAGACGATATTGAAAATATTACATTTAATGCGTGGAGGGCTGCCGGAATCCCGATGCGAGTCCCGTCGCGGATGTCTTCGGCGCAGATCGTCTGCCGGGTGGCGGGCGTTGCAGATCCGGCTGCAAATGCGGCATCGCAGCACCAAGCCATGCGTCCAGAGCAGGGCTTCTGTTGCCCGTGGAGGCTGTCGGCAGACCTAGCGGAGCAGCGACTGCTGCTGCTGCCGGGCCAGAAGTGCGCGGTTGTCGGCGGGGCTGTCGTCGCGCAGCACACGTTCGGTCACGCCGGGCAATGCGGCGAAATCCTCGCGCAGGCGGTTGGGGAACCAGGTGCTGCCGATGCTCTCGAAGCCGGGAAGGCGACGCAAGACGCCCGATACGGCCACAGCGCACATCGCATTCTGTACTGCACCGTGACCGCGCACGAGTGTCAGCGCCTGCTCGGCCAGTTCGGGTGACACGCGCAGTTCCGACAGCACCGTGTAGTGCGTCTCCCGCGTGTGATAGTCGAGATAGAAGTCGAGCAGTTGCGGGGTCATGCCATAGAGCACATCCCCCCGTTGCGGCGCGGACCGGTGCCACCACGTTCCGGCCGGATCGAAGATCACACGTTGCGAGCCGTTCACGATCAGCGCCGAATGTGCCCCGTCGCCCGAGCGGGTGTTGACCACCGTCACCAGTGTCAGGCTGGCGGGCGACGGGTCGCGCCATGATGCGGCAAGAACGGTGGCCTCTGCGGCCACGTCGCGATTTGAGCCGCAAGCAGATACGACCGCAGCCAGAATCACCAGCATCACGATACGTATCAGCCGCATGGCGGGCCTCCGTTGGGCAGCGCCCGCCTAGCTGTTGAAGATCGCGAGAAAGATCAGGATGCCGATGGAGATCGCTGCAGTCCAGATCGAGAAGCGGATGAAACCCGCAAAGACCTTTTCCTGCTCAGAGGTGTCCATTTCGCCATGCTTGTGCTCTGCCATCTTGTCCTCACGCCGGTCGTTCAGCCGCATATCGCTTAGCGTGAAATGCAGGGGCTGTCACCCTCTTGCGACACCGCGCACGGGTGGCTGTCCCTCAGGTGCTGCGCCACAGATACGCGCCGTCGGGATCGACCTCGCGGGTTGCCCGGCCTGCCAGCCACAGGTGGTTGAGATGGGCAACCGATTCCGCCAGTGCCATCCCGAACAGCGGCTCGCTGATCTCGCGCTTGAACAGGATGCCAAAGCACTCCGTCGCCCGGCGCGGCTGGCCCAGGTGCTCCACCAGCCGCTCCAGCGCGCCGTAATGGTTCTCGGCCAGCTGGCTGAGCCGTGTCGGCAGGCCCGTGTAGGGAACCTTGTGCCCCGGCAGCACAAGCTGATCTTCGTCCGCGAAGCGCGCAAGCCGCCCGCAGGAGGCAAGCCATTCCGCCAGAGGGTCGCCATCGGGCTCGGTGGCGAAGACCCCGATATTGGGAGAGATCGATGGCAGCAACTGGTCTCCGCCCAGGACGATCGGCGCATCGAGACACCACAGCGTCGCGTGTTCGGGGGCGTGTCCGTTGCCCATCCTGACCTCCCAGCGGCGCCCGCCCGCCTTGAGGATCTCGCCTTCGGCGATCCGCCGGTAACCAAGCGGCATCGGGGCCACGACGTCGGCAAAGTTGAAGGGGCGTTCCTCGGCCTTGCGGGCCAGCATCTCGGCAGAGGCACCGCCCCGGCGCAGAAAGGTCAGGTTGCGCGGATCGGGACGCTCCTGCGTATCGAGGACGAGCATGCGCGCAAACAGCCAGGCGGTGCGCGGGCTCCACAATTCGGCCCCATGCTCGGACTGGAGCCATCCCGCGAGTCCCACGTGGTCGGGGTGGTGGTGGGTCACGATGACCCGGGTCACGGGGCGTCCTTCCAGCGGTCCCTGCATGATCTCGCCCAGAAGCGTGCGGCCCGCGCGTGTGTTCATGCCGGCATCGATCAGCGTCCAGCCCGTGTCCTCGCGCAGGGCGTAGATGTTGACATGATCCAGCGCCATGGGCAGCGGCAGGCGAAACCACAATATGCCCTCGGCGATCTCGATGGTTTCGATCCCTTCGGGAGGGGTCTCGACCGGATAGCGGATGCTGCGCGTGTGGTCTTCCATCCGGTCAGGCCGCAGGGTGCGCGCAGACGGGCCGGTGCCGAAGCCGTCGGGAGCGGGACCGGATCGCGAAGACCGAAGCTTGAGAGGCCATGAGCCCTCCTGTCGGGATGCCGAACTCGCCCCGGGTGTAGGGGCTGGCTCTGGATTAGGCAACCGCAGGGGTGTTAAGTCGCCGTGTCATGGAGGGGGATGTGACAGCCACGCCCGACACCAGCGCGCAGAGCGCAACCGCGACCGAGCGTCTTTCGCCCGATCACACCGGTATTGCCCGGGCGGTGGAGATATGGCGGGCGGGCGGGCGCGTGGCCTTTCCCACCGAAACGGTCTATGGCCTTGGTGCCGACGCACGCCAGGGCCGGGCGGTGGCCGGGATCTACGCGGCAAAGGGGCGTCCTGCGTTCAATCCGCTGATCGTGCATGTCGCAGGGCTGGCGCAGGCCCGTGATCTGGCGCTCTTCGACCCGCAGGCCGAGGCGCTGGCCCGCGCCTTCTGGCCCGGCCCGCTGTCGCTTGTCCTTCCCCGCCGGGCGGGCTGCGGGCTGTCGGATCTGGTCTCGGCGGGTCTGCCTGACGTGGCGCTGCGGGTGCCGGCCCATCCTCTGGCCCGGCAGCTGCTGGCGGCCTTCGGAGGACCGGTCGCGGCGCCTTCGGCCAATCCCTCGGGCCGCATCAGCCCGACCACCGCCGCGCATGTCCTGACGGCGCTCGAAGGCCGGATCGAGGCGGTGATCGATGGCGGGCCATGTTCCTGTGGCCTGGAATCGACGATTCTGGGGCGCGGGCCCGATGGCCGGTGGCGGATCCTGCGGCCCGGGGCGGTGACCGATGCGGATGTGGCCCGCATCCTGGGGTATCTGCCCGCCCCGCAAGAGGGGACAGCGCCGGACGCGCCGCGCGCGCCGGGCATGATGGCCAGCCACTACGCACCCGAGGCGCGGCTGCGGCTGGGGGTCGGCATGGCCCGGTCGGGGGCGGTGCATCTGGGCTTCGGGCCGCCCGTGCCGGGCGAGGCGCTGAACCTGTCGCCGAGCGCGGATCTGGCCGAGGCTGCGGCCAACCTGTTTGCGATGCTGCACGAGGCCGATCGACGCGCCCGAACGGCGGGGGGCATCATTTCCGTCGCACCCATCCCCGAGATGGGGCTGGGACTTGCGATCAACGACAGGCTGCGCCGCGCGGCAGCGCCGCGCTGAGACGGTGCCGGCTCAGGCCCGCCCTCCCGCCGCCGAGAGGGCGCTGGGCGGGATCCCCAGAAGGCGTAGCGCGGCTTCCCATTTGCCGCCGTTGTCCGAACCGAAGACGATGGCCCGGTCCGCCGGCGCTGCCAGCCAGCCGTTGTGCTGAAACTCCGCTTCCAGCTGGCCCGGTCCCCAGCCCGCATAGCCCAGCGCCATGATGCACTCGGTCGGCCCCTTGCCGCGGGCGATGTCGTGCAGGATGTCGAGTGTCGCGGTCATGCCATATCCCCCGGCGACCCGGACGGTTGATTCGTTGCTGGCGTAATCGTCGCTGTGCAGCACGAAGCCGCGCCCATGTTCGACCGGTCCGCCGAAATGCACGCGTATGCCCTCGGCATGGGCCGTCGGCGTGATGTCGAGCTGTTCGAGCAGATCGGGAAAACTGAGATCGCCCGCGGGCTTGTTCACGATCAGCCCCATCGCCCCTTCGGACGTGTGCGCGCAGAGGAAAACCACACTCTTGTCAAAGCGCGGGTCGCCCATTCCGGGCATCGCGATCAGCATCCTGCCGACCAGATCGTCGTTGATTTGGGGCGCGCTCATGTACCGAGAATGCGGTGCGCATGCCCCCGGTGCAAGGGTGCAGGGGCGCGCGCCGGGTCGGCGGCGCGTCCGGTCTCAGCGAAATGTGACTTTCCCCCGCAGAATGCCCGCCTAATGTGCCGAAGCATGAGCATGGCAGCCCCCCCCCCGGCGACTCCGTCCCCGCCCCTTGCGCGCAGGTCCCGCTCCGCGCTGGCCGCAGGGCTTGCGACGCTTGTCTGGTTGGGGGCCGCAGTTTCGCCCGAAGCCCAGACAAGGGTGGTCTGGCACGGCACCGAAATGGCGCGTGTCGATGTGCTTTCCGGCTGGCGCGGGGCCGACGACCGGCATGTCGCTGCGCTCAAGATCACGCTGGCCCCGGGCTGGAAAACCTATTGGCGTGCTCCGGGCGATGCCGGGATCCCGCCAACGCTGACAGATTCGGGCTCGCGCAATCTGGCGCGCGCATGGCTGGAGTTTCCGCGCCCCTCGGTCTTCGAGGCGGGGGGGATGCATATCGTCGGCTACGAGCAGCAGGTGATCCTGCCCCTGATCGTGGAGCCACGTCGCCGCGGGCGCGACATCGCGCTGAGCATGCAGCTGCAATTCGGCATCTGCGAGGATGTCTGCATTCCGATCACGGCACGGGTGTCGGGCCAGCTGTCTGCGGGGCAAGAGACACGCGACCCGGTGATCGTGGCTGCCCTGGCATCGCGCCCGATGTCGGCAGAGCAGGCGGGTGTAGGCTCGGTGCGCTGCACGCTGGAGCCCGGGCCGGGCGCCGGTGCACGCCTCGTTGCGATGCTGGAACTTCCGCATCTGGGTGGTGGCGAGTTCGTCGTGTTCGAACCGGGGAACCGGCGGCGCGGGGTGGGTGCGGCGCTTGCCCGCCGC
>JAFIEC010000305.1 GCA_020832725.1 Paracoccaceae bacterium
GCTCTACCAGCTGAGCTAATCACCCGCGCACGGAGTTGGTGAGTATCCGCTGGCCGGCAGGGTTGCAAGCATGACGGAGACCCGATGGCGGACGGACTTCAGGACGGTGGCGGATGGGTGCGGTAGAGATCGACGCCGGGCGCCTGCTGGACGACCTGCAGGCCCTGCGCGAGATCGGCCGGGAGGGGCGCGGCGTCAACAGGCCGACCTACTCTCCGCCCGACATGGAGGCCCGTCGCTGGCTTGCCAGCCGGATGGCGGCGGCGGGACTTGAGGCCGGGATCGACGGGATCGGCTCGGTGCTCGGTCGGCGCGAGGCCGGGGGCGTGGCGGTGCTGACCGGCTCGCATCTCGAGACCCACGGCCATGCCGGCTGGCTAGATGGTGCCTACGGGGTGATCTGCGGACTCGAGGCGTCACGGGCGCTCTCTTCGGTGCCCGGCTTCGCCGATTGTGCCGTCGATGTGATGGCCTTCGCCGACGAGGAAGCGCATTATGGCTCGTTTCTCGGCGCACGCTCCTTTGTCGGCGCGCTGAGCGAGGCCGAGATCGACGCCGCGACAGGGCGCGCAGACGGCAAGCCCCTGCGCACCGCCCTGTCGGAGGCCGGGCTGGCGGGCCAGCCGCGCTTTCTCTGTCCGCCCGGACGCTACAGCGCCTTTCTGGAGGCCCATATCGAGCAGGGCGACCGGCTGGAGGCCGCAGGCGCGCGGATCGGGGTGGTCAGCGCGATTGTCGGAAGCCGGCTCTATCGTCTGGTCTTCACCGGGCAGGCCAATCATGCCGGCACCACCTCCATGGCGCGCAGGCGCGACGCCGGGCGCGCGGCGCTGCACGCACTTGCGGCACTCGACGACCGGATGGGCGAAGGGCCCGGCACAGGGCTCGCCGGTCCGCACACGGTCTGGACCGTCGGTCGCATCACGCTGGAGCCGGGTGCCGCCGCAGTGATCCCGGGCCGGGCGGAGGTGCTCTTTCAGGTCCGCGACCCCGACCCGGAGCGGCTGGACGCGATCGAGGCAGCCCTCACCGCCCAAGCGGAGGCGGCTGCGGCCGCGATGCGCTGCGGCGTCGGGATCGCGCGGATCGCCCGCAACGACGGCGCGGCGATGGACCCGGGCCTGCGCGCGCAACTCGTCAGGGCAGCGCGGGCGCGCGTGCCGGATCACTGGATGGAACTGCCCAGTGGTGCCGGGCACGATGCCCAGCACCTGGCCCGGATCATGCCCGCAGGGATGCTCTTTGTGCCCTCGATCGGCGGCATCAGCCATCACCCCGACGAGGACACATCCCCGGAAGACCTCGTGGCCGGAGCACAGGTCTTCACCGACGCGGTTGCTCTGATCTTGCGACAGGCGCGCGCCGGATCAGGCCGAGAGGGTCGGGATGGTGGGTGATGAGAGATTCGAACTCCCGACATCTTCGATGTGAACGAAGCGCTCTACCACTGAGCTAATCACCCGCTGGCGCGGGTCTTAGCCCTCCTCGTCGTCGTTCGCAAGAGGGTCGGTGCCCGCGCCTTCGCCCTTGTCCGGACGGGGCAGACGCGTCCGCAGAACCAGCCGTTCGGCTCCGGGCTCTCCGGTGGTTCGGGTCACGCGCAGCTTGCCCAGGGCACCGGCATCCACCGTCTCGCCGGCGCGCAGCGCTTCGGCCATCACCTCGGTCGCGGCCGCGATGGCGGTGCGGGCGGTGCTCTTGTTCAGGCCCGTCCGCTCCACCACCCGCTCCACCAGGATGCGCTTGCGCAGCATGGGCACGTCCGGACCCTTGTTCGCCGGCGCCATTTCGGTCTCCGCCCCCGGGGCGGCTGCGGGTTCGGCTGCAACGGGTTCGGGCACCACCTCTTCGGGTTCGGGTGTGACGACCTTCAGTGCGGTCCTGCGGGTGCTGGTGGCCCGGCTGGTGCGGCGCGTGGTCGATCCGGTTGTCTTGCGGGTGCTCATGATCCTGCCTTGTGACACGTTGTGATTGCCCGCAGCATAGGCCACGCGGCCGATTTGTGCAAAATGCGCGAAATGCTCGCCGGCAGGGCGTGTGGCTTCTGGGACTTTCGTGCAACGCCCTGCGCTCCTGCCGGGGGGCGGGAGCGCAGGGTTGATGGCTCGGGCGTCAGTGCGCGACGGGCGCGGCACCGCCGGTGCCGGTGGCGCGGGCGGCACGGGCGGCCTCTTCCTCGGCCTCGACCTCGGGCGACCATTCCACGGGCTCCGGCGCCCGCACCAGCGCATGAACAAGGACCTCGCGCACATGGCTGACGGGAAGGATCTTCAGCCCCGCCTTCACGCTGTCGGGGATTTCCGGCAGGTCCTTCTCGTTTTCTGCGGGGATCAGCACAGTCGTGATCCCCCCGCGAAGGGCCGCCAGAAGCTTCTCCTTGAGCCCGCCGATCGCCAGAACATTGCCCCGCAGCGTGACCTCGCCCGTCATGGCGACATCCTTGCGCACAGGGATCCCCGTCAGCACGGACACGATCGAGGTGACAATGGCGATACCTGCGGAGGGGCCGTCCTTGGGGGTCGCCCCCTCGGGAACGTGGACGTGGATGTCCATCTTCTCGAACTCGGGCGGCTTGACCCCGCTCTCTGGCGAGCTGGCGCGCACGAAGGACGCGGCCGCATCGCTCGATTGCTTCATCACATCGCCCAGCTTGCCGGTGGTCTTCATCCGGCCCTTGCCGGGCAGTCTGGCCGCCTCGACCTGCAGCAGATCGCCGCCCGCACTGGTCCAGGCGAGGCCGGTAACCACGCCGACCTGGTCTTCCATCTCGGCCAGCCCATAGCGGAAACGACGCACACCCAGATAGGTCTCCAGCGTGTCCACAGTCACCTCGACCGACTTGGACTTGCCCTTGACGATCTCGGTGACCGCCTTGCGCGACAGCTTGGCCAGCTCCCGTTCCAGGTTCCGCACCCCGGCCTCGCGGGTATAGGTCCGGATGATCTCGGTCAGCGCGGCATCGGAAACCGAGAACTCGCCCTTGCGCAGGCCATGGGCCTTGAGTTGCTTGGGCAGCAGATGCTGGCGCGCGATCTCGCGCTTTTCGTCCTCGGTATAGCCCGCCAGGGCGATGGTCTCCATCCGGTCCAGAAGCGGGCTGGGCATGGAATAGCTGTTGGCCGTGGTGACGAACATCACGTCCGACAGATCGAACTCCACCTCGAGGTAGTGATCGACGAAGGTGTTGTTCTGCTCCGGCTCCAGGACCTCCAGCAGCGCGCTGGCGGGATCACCCCGGAAATCGTGGCCCATCTTGTCGATCTCGTCGAGAAGGATCAGCGGGTTCGACGTCTTTGCCTTCTTCATGGCCTGAATGATCTTGCCCGGCATCGAGCCGATATAGGTGCGCCGGTGGCCCCGGATCTCGGATTCGTCGCGCACCCCGCCAAGGCTGATGCGGATGAACTCGCGCCCCGTGGCCTTGGCCATGGACCGTCCCAGAGAGGTCTTGCCCACGCCCGGCGGGCCGACAAGGCACAGGATCGGCCCCTTCAGCTTGGCCGAGCGCTTCTGCACGGCCAGATATTCGATGATCCGCTCCTTGACCTTTTCCAGGCCGTAATGGTCGCGATCCAGCACCCGTTCGGCGAGGGCGAGGTCCTTCTTGACCCGGCTGCGCACGCCCCAGGGCAGCGACAGGATCCAGTCCAGATAATTGCGCACCACCGTGGCCTCGGCCGACATCGGTGACATGGAGCGCAGCTTCTTGAGCTCGCCCTCGGCCTTTTCCTGCGCTTCCTTCGACAGCTTGGTGGTCTCGATGCGCCGTTCCAGTTCGTTGATCTCGGACTGGTCGTCGCCATCGCCCAGCTCGCGCTGGATCGCCTTCATCTGTTCGTTCAGGTAATATTCGCGCTGGGTACGCTCCATCTGGCTCTTGACGCGCGACTTGATCTTCTTCTCGACCTGCAGGACCGACATCTCGCCCTGCATCAGGCCATAGACCTTCTCCAGCCGCTGGGCGATCTCGAAGGTCTCCAGCAGGTCCTGCTTCTGTCCGACCTCGACACCGAGATGGCCCGCGACCATGTCCACCAGCCGCGCGGCGCCCCGCGTCTCGGCGATGGCGGCCAGCGCCTCGTCGGGGATGTTCTTCTTGATCTTGGCGTAGCGCTCGAATTCCTCGGCCACCGACCGCGACAGCGCCTCCACCGTGGCCGGGTCACCCTCGGTTTCTTCGACGGGCGTGCAGCGCGCCTCGAAGAACGGCTCCTGGCGCAGGTACTCGCCGATCCGCACCCGCGCGCGGCCCTCGACCAGCACCTTGACCGTGCCGTCGGGCAGCTTGAGCAGTTGCAGTACATTGGCCAGAACGCCGACGCGGTAGATGCCCTCTTCGGCCGGGTCGTCCTCGGCCGGGTCGATCTGGCTGGCCAGCAGGATCTGCTTGTCGTCGCGCATGACCTCCTCGAGGGCACGAACGGATTTCTCCCGGCCCACGAACAGCGGCACGATCATGTGGGGAAAGACCACGATGTCGCGCAGCGGCAGCACCGGGTGAATCGAGGTGACGGTATCCTGCATGATGCATCCTTGTCCTTGGCAGAGGGACACCGTCCCGCGACGCGGCAACATCGATCCCTCTCTCGGCCCTACAGGTGGGGCGCGCGGCCACCGAGGTCAAGCACCGTGTCCCCTGGCATCATGCGGCCACGGTCGGCGGCGCGCAAGAATCACGCCGTTTCCGCCCCGGGCTGCAGGACCGCCCCGCCCGCGAGGGCGGGGGCCCGGGCGCTCAGACCGCTCAGGCCGCTTCGGGCAGGGCCTCTTCCCAGGCGTGATAGCCATAGACCCAATCGGCATTCCCCGCGACCTTGAGCCACTCGTTGCCCAGCGAATTCTCCTGCACCTGTGCCGTGCGCGGGCGGCGGGCCGCCTCGTAGCGGCGCAATGCGGCGGGCACGTCGGCGGGGCCTGCCCTTTCGAGCGCGCGGGCCAGAACCACCGCATCCTCGATCGCCATGCAGGCACCCTGGGCCATGAAGGGCACCATGGGATGGGCTGCATCGCCCAGGATCGTGGCGCATCCCCGGCTCCATTGCGGCATCGGTGCACGCACATGCAGCGCCGAGCGGGTGACGCTGTCACAGGCATCAAGCAGCGCCCGCGCCTGGGGGTGAAAGGCCGCATAGGCCGCGCGCAATTCCTCGATGTCGCCCGGCAGCGTCCAGCCCTCTTCCTGCCAGTCCTGCTGGGGCGTGGTGGCAAAGACGAAGATCTCCTCTCCTCGGGTCAGCGGAAAGGTGACGATCTGCAGGTCGGCCGTGGGCCCCCACCACTTGGTGAAGGCGTCAAGGTCGGGCAAGGCGCCGGCGCGTTCACGCGGGAACACCCCGCGCCACGAGACAAGCCCGGTAAAGCGCGGGCTGTCGGGGCCGAAAAGCGCGGTGCGCACCGGCGAATGGATGCCATCGGCACCGATCACGAGGTCGAATTCCTCGCGCGTGCCATCCTCGAGGATCAGGGTGGCCCCGCTGTCGGTGGTCTCCACCCCGGCCACCCTTGCGCCAAAGCGCAGCGCGCCTTCGGGCATGGCCGCCTGCAGCGCGGACAGAAGATCGGCGCGGTGCACGGTAAGCTGGGGCGCGCCATAGCGCTCCTCGGCGGCGCGGTCCATCTCGAGGCGCGAGGTTTCCGCACCGGTATCCCAGATGCGGCTGATGCGATGGGTCGGCCGGGCGGCATTCTCCCGCAGCACCGCGCCCACGCCCAGCCCGTCGAGGGCATGCACCGCATTGGGCGTGAGGTTCACATCCGCGCCCACCCGGCCATAGCGGACGGATTGCTCGAAGATCACCGGTTCATGGCCCATCCCGGCCAGCGCGATCGCCATGGCCATGCCGCCGACGCCGCCACCGGCAATTCCGACCCGCAGGGAAGTTCCGCCCCCGTTTGCTGCCATGTCCGTCTCTCCTGTCGTGCGCCCCTCGGGCAGGTGTCTGTGCGCTGCCCGCCTGCGGATTGTTCCTGTCGCGGGGCGATCATATCGACCAATAATGAACGATATGTGCAGTATGAAACAATAGGCCGAGTCCCGTCGCCCGGTCAAGCCTCGATCAATGCCGCCCTTGACGGAAGGGGCATTTCGCCCTAGCGCTGGGATATCTCGGTTCCGGCGGCCCGCCGTCGGATGAAAAGGGAACGCGGTGCGGCCATTCGTGGCCAATGCCGCGGCTGCCCCCGCAACTGTAAGCGGCGAGCAGCGTCTCCACATGCCACTGGCTTCGGCCGGGAAGGCGAGACGCATGCTGTGACCCGCGAGCCAGGAGACCTGCCGAGATGATCACCTTTCCCGGGCGCGGGGTGCGCCATGGGAGCGGGTATCCGCAGAGGTGACGACAATCGCCGTCTGCGGAGCGGGTTCTCCTCCGTTGGACAATGACAACAGCGGCCCCGGCCGCCTGACGGAGCAACATGATGACGCCCGTATTCCGTTTCCCGAACAAGGGGGCAGCACTTGCCTCGGTGCTTGCGCTTGCCATCGCCACCCCCGCGACAGGCCAGGTAGCCTTCGACCTCGACGAGATCACCGTCTTCGCCAATCGCGACGCAACCCCCGTCAGCCGCACCGGATCCAGCGTGATCGTGGTCGAAGAGGCCGAACTGCGCCGCGCGGGCGACGTCTTTCTGGCCGATTTCCTTGCGCGGCTGCCGGGGCTCAGCTTTACCCGGGCAGGCGGCCCGGGCCAGACGGGCGCGCTGCGCATCCGCGGCGCGGGCACCAACCTCGTTTCGGTCTTCATCGACGGAATTCCACTGTCCGATCCCGCCTCGGTCGACGGCTCGTTCGATTTCGGCAGCCTGCGCGCGGCCGATATCGGCCGGATCGAGGTGATCAAGGGGGCGCAATCGGCATTGTTCGGCAGCGGTGCGATGGCGGGTGTCGTGCAGATCACAACGGTACAGGCCGACACGCCCGGCACCCGGCAGACGCTGGCCATCGAGGCGGGCAGCTACAACACCGCCTCGCTCTCCTACAGCTTCACCCAGCGGGGCGCGCGCCACGAGATCGCCTTCAGCGCCTCGCGCTTTGCCAGTGAAGGCTTTTCCGCAGCCGACCGGCGCACCACGCCCGGGGCCTTGCCAGATGGCCATTACGCGACCCGCCTCAGCCTCTCGGGCAGCTTTCAGGCCACCGAGACATTGCGGCTGGGCGGCGCGATCTTCCGGCAGGACAGCAGCACCGAGTTCGACGGCGGCCCCAGCGTGGAGGCCAGCAACATCACCATCCGGGCCGAACGCGGTGCGCGCGCCTTTGCGGAATTCGCGTTGGGCGCCAGCACCCACACCCTCTCGGTGCATGGCAGCGAGATCAGGCGCCGCAGCATCACGGGCTTCGGCCCGTCCTCCTTTGCCGGCGAGGTGCAGGGGCTGAGCTATGTCGGCATGCTGCCGGTGAACGCACAGCTTCGGCTGGTTTTCGGCGCCGACAGCACCTTGGAGCGATCCGGCCCGCGCAAGGCGCGCATCGCCGGCCTGCATGCCCAGGCCATCGTCACCCCGTCCGACAGGCTGGACATCACGGCGACCGCGCGGCGCGACGTGCATTCCGATTTCGGATCGGCCAATACCGGCAGGCTGGCCGTCGCCTACCGCCCCGCAGATGGATGGGTGCTGCGCGGTGCCGCGGCGACCGGGTTTCGGGCGCCCTCGCTGTTTCAGCGCTTCGGCGGCTTTGCCCTCGGCCCGCTGGGCCCCGAAAGAAGCCGCAGCCTTGAGCTGGGTCTCGACCGGACCCTCGCGGGCGGCACGATCATGTCGGCCACGCTGTTCACGCTCGATACCGACAATGCGATCTTCTTCGATCCCGCTGCAGCTCCCGGCTTTCCCTTTGGCGGCTATCGCAACGATCCCGGCGTGACCGAACGGCGCGGCCTGGAGATATCGGGCAGCCTTCCGCTCTCGGATCGGTTGCTCCTGACCGGGTCCTATACCTACACCTCCACCCGCATCCGGGCCACCGGCCAGCCCCTGGACCGCGTGCCCGCCAATGACCTGTCGCTGGCGCTCGATGCCGAGATCACCCCGCGGCTGAGCGGGCGGCTGTCGGCCAGCCATGTCTCGGGCCTGCGCGACTTCGGCACCTTCATGCCCGCCTATACGGTGTTCAACGCCAGCATCGCCTATGATCTTGGCCGCGACACACAGCTGAGCCTGCGCATCGACAACCTGCTCAACACCCAATACCAGCATCTGCGCGGCTACGGCACATCGGATCGCGCCGTCTACGTCGGCCTGCGGCGGAGCTTCTGATGACATCCCTGCGCGCCCTGACCCTT
>JAFIEC010000318.1 GCA_020832725.1 Paracoccaceae bacterium
CTCGACCCGATCGCCGACAAGGCGATGGTCGTGATCGCGCTGCTGGTGATCACGGGCTTTTCGGGGATGAACCCCTGGATCCTGCTGCCAGCGACCCTGATCCTGTTCCGCGAGGTGTTCGTCTCGGGCCTGCGCGAATACATGGGCGACAAGTCGCGCCTGCTCAAGGTGACGTGGCTGGCCAAGTGGAAGACCACCGCCCAGATGATCGCCATTGCGGTGCTGTTCGCCAACGGGGTGTTCGAGCATTACTTCGGAATGCAGAGCTTCGGCATGGATGGCGAGACGGTGGTCTCGATCCTGTCTGGCGAAACCGACGATCTGCTGGGTCTGCGCTGGAAATACCACGGCATGGTCTACAGCTTCTTCATCGGCGTGACCCTGCTGTGGATCGCGGCGGTGATGACCCTGCTCAGCGGGGCGGATTACCTGGCCAAGGCGATGCCCCATCTGAGGGAGGGAGTGCGGTGACGGTCGATGTGCTCTATTTCGCCTGGCTGCGCGAGCGGATCGGCGTCCCGCGTGAGCGGATCGAGACCAGCGCGCCGGATGTCGCCGGACTGGTCGAGGAACTCCGTGCCCGCGAAGAACGCTATGCGCTGGCCTTTTCCGACCTGTCGGCAGTGCGGGTCGCCCTCGATCAGGAGCTTGCCACCCTCGACGCGCCCCTGGCCGGTGTGCGGGAGGTGGCGTTCTTCCCGCCCATGACGGGGGGTTAGGGCATGACACCGCACATCCGCGTGCAATCGGAGCCGTTCTCGCCGGGTGAGGCCCTGGAAGGCATTGGCGCGGGCGCCGCCGGTGTCGGTGCCATCGTGAGTTTCACCGGCATCGTGCGCGACCTGCCCGGGGGCGGGCTGCTGCGCATGGAGATCGAGCATTATCCCGGCATGACCGAGCGTGCGATCGGCGAGATCGCGGATCAGGCGGTCTCGCGCTGGGGGCTGGCGGATTGTCTGGTGATCCACCGGTATGGTGCGCTGCTGCCCGGAGAGACGATCATGATGGTCGGTACCGCTGCCCCTCATCGTGCCGACGCCTTTGCTGCGGCCGAGTTCCTCATGGATTACCTGAAGTCGCGCGCGCCCTTCTGGAAGCGCGAGGTGACACAGGAGGGTGCGCGCTGGGTCGAGGCGCTGGACGAGGACGAGGCCGCATTGGGGCGCTGGTAGGCGCGTCCTCAGGTCGCCCTGGCCTCATCCTGCCGGCCCCGCCACCAGTTGAGGCCCAGCACGCCCAGCATCACCGCCGCCCCCAGCACTTCGATCGTCAGGTCGGGCCAGAAGATCGCCACCATCGCCGGCACCACCAGCAGCCGCGAGACCGGATCCATCGGCGCAAAGAGATATCCCTCGATCGATCCGGCAAAAGCCGCCAGCGCAAGGATCGCGATCGCACCGGTCCAGAGCAGTACGGGCAGCGGGCCGCCCAGAATGATCTCGGGATTGAACACCATGAACAGCGGGATCAGATACAGGCCCTTGGCGAATTTCCACGCCTGCACGCTGGTTTCCATCGGACCCGAACCCGCCACCGCAGCCCCCGCAAAGCCTGCCAGCGCCACGGGCGGTGTCACGTTGCTGTCCTGACTGTACCAGAACACCACCAGATGCGCGATCAGCAGGGGAATTCCGAATTCCACATGCAGGGCCGGGCCGACCAGCACGATCAGAACGATGTAGGAGGCCGTCACCGGCAGGCCGAGACCGAGGATCAGGCTGGCGATCAGCACCAGAAGGAGCACCAGCACAAGGTTGCCGCCCGACAGCGCCACCATCATCGAGGAGAACTTCAGCCCCAGCCCGGTCAGGCCCACCACGCCCACGATGATTCCTGCCACAGCGCAGGCGACGGATACGGCAACCGCGTTCTTCGCCCCCAACGCGAGCGCCTGCAACAGGCGCGAGATGCCGAGACCCGCCGCCGCCACGAGGCGCGCTCCGGTCACCGGAACGCCCCGGCGCGGATCGAGCACGAAGATCACCACAAGCGCGCGCAGCAATGCCACGCCGATCACCGACATGATTGCCCAGAAACCCACGCGCGTGGGCGAATAATTGTTCACCAGCAGCCAGACCAGCACCAGAAGCGGCACGATGAACTGCCAGCCGGCCCGCAGCACGGACCGGACCTGGGGCAATTCATGGGCCTTGAGGCCCTGCATCCCCTCCTTCTTGGCCACGATGTGGACGAAGAGATAGACCGTGCCAAGGTAAAGGATGGCCGGAAAGATCGAGACCAGGACGATCTCGATATAGGGGATGTTGGTGTATTCCGAGATCAGGAACGCCCCCGCCCCCATCAGCGGCGGCGTGATCTGCCCGCCGGTGGAGGCGGCGGCCTCGATCCCGCCCGCCTGTTTCGGCTTGTAGCCCAGCCGCTTCATCAGCGGGATGGTGAAGGCCCCCGTCGTGACCACATTGGCGATGGCCGAGCCCGAGATGGAGCCCATGCCCGCCGAGGCCACCACCGCTGCCTTGGCCGGGCCCCCGGGCTTGCGTCCGGTGGCGGCGAAGGCAAGGTCGATGAAGAACTTGCCCGCCCCCGTGACCTCCAGAAAGGCTCCGAACAGCACGAACATGAACACATAGGTCGCGGCTACTCCCAGCGGCAGGCCGAAGATGCCCTCCTGCCCGAGGTAGAGTTGCCCGATCACCCGCGCCTCGCCATAGCCGCGATGGCCCAGGATGCCCGGCAGCCATTCCCCCAGCCACGGGAGAACGCCGCGCCGCCCGGCAAAGGCATAGGCGATCGCGAAGGCCCCGATGATCGTCATGCCCAGGCCCACGGCGCGCCTGCTCCCCTCGAGCAGGGTCAGGGTCGCGACGATGCCCATCATGATGTCGGTACGATTCCACAGGCCCGTGCGGGCGACGATCGCATCGAGGTTCCACGACAGGTAGAATCCCGCCATGAAGGCTGCGGCGATCAGGACCGCATCCACCGCCCGTCCCAGCAGTGCCGAGACAAGCCGCTCTCCGCGCAAGCGCAGGATGCCGGCAAGCACTCCCGCCGAAAACAATGCGCCCACGGCCCACCAGAGGCGGTTGCCCACATCCTTCCAGGCGGCCAGCTCGGGTGTGCGGGTGGCAGCGAGGGCAGCAAGGGCCGCGGCCAGCGCGACAAAGCCCAGGTCCCCCCAAAGACCCAGCCGACCCTCGCGACGGCCGACGATGGGGAACATCAGGAAACACAGCACCAGAACGAAGCCCAGGTGTATGGAGCGCTGGTAGAACAGACCGAAGGACTGGATCCCCGCCGTATAGAGCTGGAACAGCGACAGCGTGATCCCCACCACCGCGATGGCAATCGCCAGAGGCCCGGTCTGCCCGCTGCCTTGTGCTGTCAAGGCGGGCGCGATCCCTTCGGGCGCGGGCATGCCTGTGACCGTATCGCTTGGGGCTGTGGCGGGGCGGTCGGATGCCATGTCTCTCTCCGGCTGCGTCAGTAGGGCATTCCGCGCGGTGTCGCGGGGGCATGTATCGAGCGCGGGGATGCGCAGGCGCTGCCCGGACGCAGGCGCAGCCTTTGGCCGGCATGATCCTTGGACAAAGCGATCTCGCCCTCGGTCGAGCGCAGCCTGTGCCCCACGCGTGTCGGGCCCACGCGCAGCGCCAACCCCTCGGGCGGAAGCGTCTCGGCGATATCCTCGATCCAGTAGCCGCCTCCTTCGGCGGGGCGCAGGCGGCCCCGACCGGCCACCTCGCCCAGACCGGCGGCAAAATCGTGCAGGTAGGAGCGTTCCAGGGTCATCATGCCATCTTCGATGCGAAAGCAGTCGGCCACATCCCCTCCGGTGACGGAATGCGACCACCACAGGCAAAACCGCCCGTCACGGCCAAGAGGCAGGGTTTCCACGACCCGTGCCCGGTCATCCGTCACGTCCAGGAAAGAGGGGCATTGCCCCGCACCGGCCGGAGCGGAGCAGAGAACGAGAAGAAGGGCGGCCGCCAGCGGCGACCGCCCCTCCGGCGCCAGTCTCACGGGCGCATGCTTGCGGGAACCTCTGCGCCGATCTCCTCGAAATACCGCAGCGATCCGGGATGGAGCGGGATCGGTGTGGAATCGAGGGTGAACTGCACCGTGGTGTCGTTCGCCGCCGGATGGATGGCGATCAGTTCACCGACGTGATCGAAAATCGCCTTGGTGATCGCATGGGCCAGATCTTCGTCCATCTCGTCGTGAACCACCAGCACGTTGGGGGTGGAGATGGTCAGCACCGGCTCGGCCATGCCGTCATAGGTGCCGGCACGCAGGGTGTAGGGTGCGAAGGTCGGCTCCACCTCGATGGCGCGGGCGATTTCCTCTGGCGAGATGGGCACGATGGCAATGCTGCGCGTCGCGGCCAGGTTCATGATCGAGGAGGTGGGGGGGCCGACGCTCCAGAAGCCGGCGTCGATATCGCCGTCACGCAGCGCGTCGGCGGTCTCGTTGAAGTTGAGCCGCTGGGGCGTTATGTCGTCGAAGGTGATCCCGTTGGCCTCAAGCAGGGTCCGTGCGCTGACCTCCGTGCCGGAGCCCGGAGCCCCGACCGAGACGCGCTTGCCGCGCAGGTCCTCGATGCTCTCGATGCCGCTTCCCTGAAGGGTCACGATGTGCACGGCGTTGGGATAGATCGACACCAGCGCGCGCAGGTGCGGCATCGGCGTCTCGGAGAACTGGCCGGTGCCGGTAAAGGCTGCGTAGACAGTATCGGCCAGTGCCAGGGCCATATCGCTGTCGAAGGTGGTGATGAGGCGGACGTTCTCCACCGAGGCACCGGTCACCTCTGCAGTGGCGGTGAAGCCGTCCACATGGCGGTTGATCACCTCTGCAAGGCCGCCGCCATAGGGAAAGTAGACCCCGCCTGTGCCACCCGTGGCGATCGAAAGTTCTTCGGCCTGGGCCGCCGTTCCGATCGCGAGAGCTGCCGCCAGTGCGATGCTCAGTCTCTTCATGTTAACCTCCCGGTCTTTGCCATTCTGAATGCGATGCCCGGGCAGACAGGCCCGGGCGGGCGTATATGCATTGACACTCACGCCCCGCAGCCCTGTCAACCCGCATGCGGCGTCCGAAGGCTTGTCTTGAACCACTCCAAGGGCCCATACTGGCCCTCATGCTTGCGCCGAACCCAAATCCAGCCCGGACCGTCAGGTTGCGCATCCGCCTTGTCCTTGGAGAGGGTCAGGCGCTTGGGCCCGGCAAGGCCGACCTGCTGGAGCAGATCGATGCGCTGGGATCGATCGCTGCGGCCGGGCGTGCCATGGGCATGAGCTACAAGCGCGCGTGGTCGCTGGTGGAGGTGATGAACACGACCTTCGCCGCGCCGCTGGTCGAAAGCTCGCGGGGCGGGGCAGGGCGCGGCGGTGCCCGACTGACCGGCACGGGGCGCATCGTTCTGGAATGTTATCGCCGGATCGAGGACCGGGCCGCAGAGGCGGCATATGCCGATTTCGACATTCTTGCGGCCCTGCTTCCCGAAACCGAAAACGGCTGAGCGGGCCTTCCGTCATCCGCCTTCGGGTGCGATCCGGAACAATGTGCCCTCGTTGACCGACAGAAACCAGATCGTGCCGTCAGGTGCCTCGCGCACGTCGCGCACCCGCGCGGTTTCCTTCGACTGCAACTGCTCCAGTTCGGCCAGCCGCCCGCCCTGCGGTCCGAGACGCGCAATATAGTCGTGCTGCAGGGCACCCACGAAGATGTGCCCCGCCCATTCCGGCCAGAGCCGACCCGAATAGATCATGGTTCCCGAGGGGGCCATCGACGGATCCCAATAGTAATCGGGTTGCTCCATCCCCTCCTTTTCGGTGCCGACCCCGATCTGGCGGCCGGAATAGTGCCGACCGTAGGCGATCACGGGCCAGCCGTAATTCGCGCCGGCACGCACGCGGTTCACCTCGTCGCCGCCGCGTGCGCCGTGCTCGGAAACCCACAGGTTGCCCTCGAGGTCGAGCGCGGCACCTTGCGCGTTGCGATGCCCGAAGGAATAGATTTCCGGCAGCGCATCCGACGCCTCCCAGCGCGGGTTGTCGGCGGGGACAGAGCCATCCCGGTTGACCCGGACCACCGTGCCCTTGGCATTGGAGAGGTTCTGGGCCTCTTCATCCTGGCCCCGGTCACCGATCGTGACAAAAAGCGTGCCGTCGAGTGCCTCGACGATGCGCGACCCGAAATGCCGCCCCCCGCCGGTGGGCCGGGGCTGGACCCAGATGTCGCGGACGCTCTCCAGTCGCGTGCCGTCCTCGGACAGGCGCGCCACGGCAAGTGCGGTACCCGCGCCCGCCTGCATCGGCTTTGCATAGGACAGGAAGATCTCGCGGCTCTGGGCAAAGTCGCGGGCGACCACGACATCGAGAAGCCCGCCCTGCCCCTGGGCAAAGACGCGGGGTACGTCGGCCACATCGCGGGCCTCTGTCGCGTCCGGCGGCAGAAGCAGAAGCCTGCCTTCCCGCAGGGTGACGAGGATGCCGCCATCGGGCAGGAAGCCCACGGCCCAGGGTTGCTCCAGGCCCGTCAGTACGGGGCTCACGCTCAGATCGCCCTGGCTGGTGCGCATTGTCTGTGCGGTGGCGGGCGCAAGGCCCGCTGCCAGCGTCAGGGCTGCGAGGACAAGGGTGATGTGACGCATGATGATCTCCTTTGACCTTCGAGGATGCAGCCTCCCGCGCAGTCTTCAACCCCGTTTCGTTCACGAGAGGGCGAGGCGCATCGCGGCATCTGCGGCAGGATCAGCCGTTCCCGGACAGCGCGGTACCGCCATAGATCCATGAGATGGCATCATACCACTCGGTCTCGGATTTGGCGCGCATCATGGAATTGCGAAGCTGCGCATGCGCACCCGCCGGGTGGTAGACATGATCACCCATGGCGCGGGACGTCAGCTGCACCCGCGTGGTGCGATCGACCCGCCGCGCGTTGTAAAGCGGAAGGGCACGGTCGGGCTCCCCCCCGGTCTCCTCCATCGCGGCGGCCAGAGCCACGGCATCCTCCATGGCCATACAGGCACCCTGGGCCATGTATTGCAGCATCGGATGGGCCGCATCGCCCAGCAGGGCGACAGGCCCGTCCACCCATTCCAGGACCGGGTCGCGGTCACACAGGACCCAGAGCTTCCAGTCCTGACCATGCTCGATGATGGCCCGGGCCCTCGGGTGGACATGTTCAAAGCCGCGCGCCACTTCCTCGTGGCTCACCGGCTGGCCCGCCACGGGTTCGGGCGCGTCGTTGTGATAGGTGACCACCAGATTGAAGCTTTTCCAGCCCGACAGGGGATAATGGACGATATGACATTTCGGCCCCGCCCACAGGGTGGCCGCGTTCCAGCGCAGATCCTCGGGCATCTGCTCCACTGGAATGACTGACCGATAGGTGGTGTGGCCGGATACGCGGGGCGCACCATCGCCCAGCATCTGGGCGCGGATTGCCGACCACAGCCCATCCGCCCCGATCAGGGCGCGCCCCGATACGCTTTCGCCGCCATCGAGCAGCGCACGCACGCCGCCGCCCGGCTCGATCCGGTAGCCGGTAACCCGGGCCGAGGTGCGCATCTCGATCAGATCATGCGCTCGGCAGGCCTCGACAAAGACGCGGTGCAACTCGCCTCGGTGCACGACCCCATAGGGGTTGCCGAACCGCGCCCGAAAGGCGTCGCCCGTGGGGATCGCGCAGATTTCCTCGCCACTCAGCGCGTCCATCAGGCGCAGCGCGTCCACATAGACGGCCATCTTGCGCGCCGCCTCGCCCACGCCCATGCGGTCGAAGGCGTGAAAGGCGTTGGGGCCAAGCTGGATGCCGGCACCGATCTCGCCCAGTTCGCGGGCCTTCTCCAGAACGACGCTGCGAAAGCCCTTCTGGGCCAGCGCGAGAGCGGCGGCAACGCCGCCGATGCCGCCCCCCGCGATCAGGATGGGGCCCATCCTTCAGGCCTCCGGGCCGATCTCGATGCTCAGCGAGGCCAGCCCGTCGATCTCTCCGACAAGGCGCGCGCCGGGGGTCACCGCGCCCACCCCTGCCGGTGTGCCCGTATAGATCAGGTCGCCCGGCAACAGGTGGTAGTATCCCGACAGATGCGCGATGAGTTCTGGCACTGACCAGACAAGCTCGGCAAGCGTCGCCTCCTGACGCACGGCTCCGTCCACGTTCAGCCGGATCGCCTGATCCGCGATCGCCCCGAAATCTGCGGCAGGGGTGATCGTGCCGATGGGTGCCGATTCCTCGAAGGCCTTGCCCAGATCCCAGGGGCGCCCCTTTTCGCGGGCCTGCTGCTGCAGGTCGCGGCGGGTCATGTCGAGGCCGCAGGCATAGCCGAAGACAGCGCCCATGGCCTCGGCCACGGGGATGCGGAAGGCGGGCGCGCCGATGGCGACCACGAATTCCATCTCGTAATGATAATTCGTGGTGCCCGGCGGATAGGCAATGCGGGCACCGTCGTGAACAATGGCAGAGGCGGGCTTGGTGAAATAGAACGGGGTCTCCCGATCCACCTCGTGGCCCATCTCGGCGGCATGGGCCGCATAGTTGCGCCCCACGCAGAAGATGCGGTGAACGGGAAAGCGCGCATCGTGCCCGGCGATCGGGACCAGAGGGGTTGCGGGGACGTCGAACAGAAGGCCGCTCATCGTGCACGTTCCTCGTAATAGCCCAGCTTTTCCTGAAGGGGGGCGTCGTGGATGCGGATCAGCCGCGCAGTCTCGGTGGCCTCGTGGGTGATCTCGGCAAAGACGGGTGCCGAGAAGGTATCCTTGGGTCCCCATTCGTGGCGCACCCCGTTGATCGTGGTGGCACCACGCCCCTCGACCACGTGGAAGACCGAGGAGATGGAGCGCAGCGGCGGGCGCACGGCCTCGCCTGCGGGCAGCAGCATCGCCGTAAAGCCGAGGGTCGGAAGGACAGAGCGGCCGGTCTCGGGGTTCACATAGTCGAGCTCCGCGATCTCGCGGCCCGAATGGATCGCCATGTGGTCGAGGGCTGCACGCACTTGCTTCCATGGGTAGCGCATCAGCGGATAGCGCGGCGCGGGCGCATCGCCGTCGCGGGTGCGCGCAGGCGCGAGGCCCGCAGCAAGGTATTCGACCTGCGACGCATCGGGCCGGTTCTTCTGGGCCTGAAGCGTGCCTTCGACGGCATAGGAGCCCTCAAGCACGTAGAAGACCGGCAGATCGAGCGCATCGAGCCAGACGACCGGCTCCTGTCCCTCGTGGCCATGATCGTGCCACATGCCGCCCGGGGTGAAGATGAGGTCGCCTTCCTCCATGACCAGCTTTTCACCGTTCACGACCGTATAGGCTCCCTCGCCTTCCACGATCACACGCGCGGCAGAAGGGGTGTGGTAATGGGCGGGCGCGGTCTCTCCGGGCAGGAGCAGCTGCAGCCCCACATAGATCGAGGCGGTCGCCTGCATGGCGCCCACGCCGCGGCCCGGGTCGGACAACACCAGAACCCGCCGCTCGGCCTTTTCTACCGGGGTCAGTTCGCCCGCGCGCATCAGCAGGGGGCGCACGGCGTCATAGGCCCAGACATGGGGCCGGGTCACCGGTGCGGGCGCGTTGTGCGGCAATACGTTGCGCATCATCGGCCACAGCGGGGCAACCCCCGCCGAAACCAGATCGGCGCGATAATCTTCCGGAAGGTCTTCCAGCCGGGCCAGTTCCTGCGTCATATCTCCTCCTTTACCGGGGTTGGTTCCCGGTTCGATATTGAGTAGTATACGACCTATATCCTCCTGTCCAGCGAGACCATGCCCATGCACAGCGAGACCCGCCTGCCCATCGACATGATGCCCGGGTTTCTGATCCGGCGCCTGCAGCAGCGCGCCGTGGCCGAAGTGGGCCGGGAGGTGGCCGCAGCGGGGCTTGATGTCACGCCGGTTCAATATGCGGCACTGGAGGCCCTGGCCGCCATGCCGGGTGCCGACCAGACCCGGCTTGCCGCCCGTATCGCCTATGACCGCGTGACCATCGGGGGGGTGATCGATCGGCTGGTCGCAAAGGGTTTCGTGGCCCGCCGGACAAGCGAGTCCGACCGGCGTGCGCGCCATCTCAGCGTGACGCCTGCGGGCGAGGCTGCCCTGATGACGCTCCGGCCCGCGATTGCCCGTGCACAGCAGGCCATTCTGGGGCCGGTTCCCGAAGAGAAGCGCGCGGCCTTTCTCGAGGCGCTCGCGCTGTTGTCGAACGCGGAAGAGGCGTGATCACTCCAGCCGGATGCGGAACGAATCAGCCAGCAGCCGCACCAGCAACGCCTCCGAGACATAGCCTGTCTCGGGCAGGTCACGTGCCCGCTGATAGCGCCGGATCGCGCGCCGTGTTGCAGCATCGAACTGACCGTCCACCGCGCCGGGTTCAAGTCCGAGGGCATCAAGTCGGCTTTCGATCAGATTGCGGGTGAACGGGTTCAGCCCCAGAGCCTCTTCCTCCCGCCGCGCAGCCTCCTGCGCGCCGGCTCCGGCCTCCTGCTCCTCCAGTGCCGCAATCCGCGCCCGCGCCGGTTCGGAAAAGGCTCCAGACGGCCAGGCTTCCAGATAGGCGCGATAGGCGGCGATGGTATTATCGCTGCGCGCGCGGTTCCAGTCGGCCCGGTCGCGCGCCGCAGCGCCCTCGCCCCGTGCCTCCTCGATAGCCGCGATCCGCTGTTGTGCGACCTCCGCGAACAATCCGTCGGGATGCCGCGCGAGATAGGCCCGCAGGCCCGCCTCGTCGCCCGCAGCGCCCGTGGCTTGCCAGAAGGCGCGGTCGGCGCTTTCCTGTGCAGCGCGCCGGGCCTCGGCCTCGGCTTCGAGCTCGGCCGCCCGGACCGCCGCCCGTGCCTCCAGTCGCGTGATCTGGAATGCGTCCAGAAAACCCGTGACCTCGAGGGATTCCTGCAATTGCCATCCACGAATTGCCGCGCGGGTTCCCGGGCCGAAGATCCCGTCGATCCCGCGTGTGTTGAAGCCGAGGATCGAAAGATCGCGCTGGATCGCCTGACGCGCGCCGCGCGGCAGGTTCAGGGCCGCCTCGCGTGCCTCGGGGTCGGCTCCGGCCGTCCCGGCCCGGGCCTCTTCCTCCAGCCGCGAGATCGCTGCCAGTGCCTCGGCCGCGAAACGGCCTTGCGGCCAGGCCGCGAGATGGGCGCGATAGGCTTCTGCCGTGTCGGTCTCCCGCGCGGCCTGCCACTCCGCGCGCTCGTCCGCGGGGGCGGGTGGGGGCCCCTCGGGTACGAACGGCAGGGCGTTGCTGACAAAGCCCCGCGCCGAAAGGCCGGGCCGGGCCCGCGCCAGTTCGGCGACCGAAATGCCCTGCCGAGTCAGGCTGCCCCGTGCCAGTGCCGCGATTTCCGAAGACGGGCCGATGATGACCGTGACACCCTGGGGAATGTCGAACGGGCCAAGGCCTGCCGCAAGTCCGGTCCCCGCAGAGGCGGCGCGGCTTTCGGTTCCCAGGAGAACAAGCGCCCCGCCCGGAACCTTGCCCGCAATCTCAAGCAGCGTGGAGAGAGCAACACCCGTGGCGGCGGCCTCGACGAGATCGGGGGTATCCGCCTCGATACCCAGAAACCATGTTTCCCGACCGGAATGGACGAAATGCCCCGACAGGGCCACCAGCAGCCGCTCTGCTCCTGCTGCCTGTCGCAGCAGCGTGGACAAGGCGCCGCGCATGTCCTGCGCAGAGGCGTCGCGCACCAGCGTGACATCGAAGCCAGCACCGCGCAGGCCGGGTACAGCAAGGGCCAGCCGTGCGGCCCCCCGTGCTGCGGGGGCTGCGCGATATTCGGCGTTCCCGATCAACAATGCGGGTCGTGGTGCATCCTGTGCCAGCAATGACCCGGCAGGCAGATGCGCAAGCACCAGAACCGCCAGTGCTGCAAGCGTCACTTTGCGGCTCCCAAACATTTCAATCTCCCTGTTGCACCCTGTCGCTATGGGTCGACACAGGGTACCACCGAACGCCTGATATTCAAAATCGCATCCCTGCAGAGAGCCGTGCATGCCCGTCACCATCACAAGCATCTCCGATGTCGAGGCCCTCGATTTCGACGAGATCATCGACGTTCGCTCGCCCGCCGAACATGCGGAGGATCACCTGCCCGGCGCCATCAGCCTGCCCGTCCTCGACAACGAGGAGCGCGCGCGCGTGGGGCGCATCTACGTGCAGGAGAGCCCCTTTCGCGCCCGCAAGATCGGTGCCGCGCTGGTGGCACGGAACGTGGCCCGCCACCTCGAGGAGACACTGGCCGACAGGCCGGGGGGATGGCGGCCGCTGGTCTATTGCTGGCGCGGAGGGCAGCGCTCTGGCGCTATGGCCGCGATCCTGCGGGAGGTGGGCTGGAGGGTGGAGACACTTGCCGGAGGTTATCGGGCATGGCGTCGCGCGGTGGTGGCGGCCCTCTACGAGGAGGGCCGGATTACCGCCCCCGTGGTCCTGATCGATGGCAATACCGGCACCGCCAAGACGGCGTTGCTGGCACGTCTCGCTGCGGCAGGGGCGCAGGTGATCGACCTGGAGGGGATGGCCGGGCATCGCGGCTCGGTCTTCGGAGGGCTGGGGGCCCAACCGTCGCAGAAGGCTTTCGAGGGCACGCTGGCGCTTGCGCTGTCCCGGATCGATCCCGGCAGGCCGCTTGTGCTCGAGGCCGAGTCCAGCAGGATCGGGGCCCTGTCGCTGCCGCCCGCACCCTGGGCCGCGATGCGCGCCGCGCCCCGGATCGTGCTGGATGCCCCCCTCGAGGCCCGTGCGGCCTTTCTTGCCCGGGCCTATGCCGACATCGCCGCCAACCGTGACGGGCTGGCGCGGCTGATCGGAACCCTTGGCCCCCTGCATCCGCGCGACCGTGTTGCCGCATGGCAGGCCCTGGCCCTGGCCGGAGAGACCGAGGCACTGGCAGGCGAACTGATGGCACGCCACTATGATCCGGCCTATGCCCGCCACCGTGCGCGCAATGCCGCGCCTGCCGCCGTCCTGTCGCTGCCCGATCTGTCGGATGCCGCCCTTGATGCCGCGGTGCCGGAGCTGCTGGCCGAAATCTCCCGTCTCAGCGCAGGCTGATCGTCGGCGCGCCCGCGACGATCTCTCCGATCTCCGTGGCCTCGGGGGCCGGGCCGGCGCGCAACTCCGCCAAAACACCCGGCGCCGCCTGTTTCGGAACCGCCGCGAGAAGGCCGCCCGCAGTTTGCGGGTCGTGCAGCAGCATTGCGCGTGGCAGGGAGCCGACCCGCGCCAGCGGGGTCGCCGCCGCGTTTGCCTCCCACAGCGAGGACCGGATGCCCGCTTCTGCCAGTCTTTCCGCCCCCGCAAAGACCGGGATGGCCCACATCTGCAATCGCGCGCCTGCGCCGGAGGCCGAAAGCATCGCCTGCAGATGGCCCGCAAGGCCGAAGCCCGTGACATCGGTCATTGCGTTGGCATGGGCCGAGAGAACCCTGGCCGCCGCGCCCTGGGGGTGCGACAATGCCTCCAGCAGGGCGGCCACGTCTTCGCCCCTTGCGGCAAGGCGCATCTCGCCTGCGAGGATGGTGCCACTGCCGATGGGACGCGTCAGGATCAGCCGGTCCCCGGGCTGTGCGCCGGCGATGCCGATGGGAACGTCCGGGCACAGGCCGGTCACGGTAAAGCCAAGCGTCAGCTCCGCGCCCGTGCCGGTATGCCCGCCGACGATGTCGGCCCCCTCCGCCCGGAACACGGGAGCTGCCGCATCGAGGATCTCGCGCATCATCGCGGCCTGCATGGCCTCGGTCATGGGTGGCAGCACCGCCGAGACAAGCGCAGCCTGCGGGCTGGCCCCCATCGCCCAGACATCGCCCAGCGCATGCAGTGCTGCAATGCGCGCAAAGGTCCAGGGGTCCTCGGTGAAGGCGCGGAAATGGTCCGTGGTGATGACCTGCGTGCCCGCCCCATGGCGCAGGACGGCCGCATCGTCGCCGGGGCCCGAGAGCACATCCCCGCGCATCGGCGGGGGCAGCGCGGCAAGCGCGGCGGCCAGACCGCGCTGCGAAAGCTTTGCCCCGCAGCCACCGCATTGCGGCCCCGCCGCAAGCTTCTCGGCCAGGCCTTCGGCGGCCTGTGACGGGGGCGGTGGCGGTGCCATGGGGCGCAGGCTGTCAACTCCCTGCATGAAGCGCCGGTCGATCGCATCCTTGAGCCGCCACATCAGCGCGCCGGACGGGGCGAAGACGCCTCCCCTGTCGGCCACCGCAGCCCCGTCGCCGGTCGAGACGAGCTTGAGGTAGCGTCGCTGGGGCCGAAACGCGCGCAGCCGTCCGTCCGAAAGGGCGGCGCGCAGGTTCTGGAAGAGCACCGGGGCCTGACGCACCGCAAAGACCCCGGCCTTCGGCCTTGGGCTTTCCACCAGATGGGCACAGTCGCCGGCCGCAAAGATGGACGGGTCCGAGCTGCGCAGCTGGCGATCCACGCGAACGAAACCCTCGTGAAGTTCGAGCCCGGTTGTGGCCAGCCAGGCCTGTGGCCTTGCCCCCGCCGCTCCGACGACAAACCGCGCAGGCAGGGCACGGCCATCGTGCAGATGCACGCCATCACGGGCGATGCGTATTGCCCGCGCATTGGTGAGCACCGTGACGCCCGCCCGCGCGAGCGCAGCGATCAGCTTGCGCCGGGCAGCGCCTCCAGTGCCGCCAAGAATCGCGCCGCCTGCCTCGATGACGGCGATACGCGCCGCGTCCACGCCCGCCGCGCGCAGCCGCCCCGCAAGCGACAGAGCCACCTCCACCCCGGCCACGCCACCGCCCAGAACGGCGATCTCCGGTGCGACCTCGCCCCGGGTTGCCTGATCGACGAAACGCTCCCAGCCTTCGGAAAAGGGACCCAGCGGCTTGGCTGGCAAGGCGTGCTCGGCAAAGCCTTGGAGTTCCGGCATGGCCGAGGTGATGCCGATATCCAGCGAGGCCACATCGAAGGCGATCTCCCGCCCGCCCTCGAGACGGATCAGCCTGCCCGCGAGGTCTATCCCGATGGCCCGCCCGGCCACCAGCCGTGCGCCCGCATGCCGCGCAAGACGCACGAGGTCGATCATCAACTCGTGCCGCCGGTAGGCACCCGAAAGGTGCCCGGGCAGCATGCCGGTGTAGGGAGCTGCGGGTTCAGGGCTGATCAGCGTCAGCCGCACACCCGCCAGCGGCCCCATGCCCCAGCGGCGCAGCACGAGTGCATGTGCATGCCCGCCCCCGATCAGGACAAGCTCACGCGTGAGCGGAAGGGGGCTGTGCATGGAAGGCTCCGGGCGGCTCCGGGACCCTTGCCCCGGTCGTGAAGGATGTGCCACGCCCCGCCCGGCATGGCCAGAGGCGCGGACGCCCCTTGCGAGGCGCCCCTCCCGGCAGCGATCCTGCCCGGACGTGCCGGACTAGATCTTCAGGTCGTCTGCAGACTTTCCGGCCTCGAGCGCGGCCGTGAACCAACCCGGCCTGCGGCCCCGGCCCGACCAGGTCTGCGAGGGGTTCTGGGGGTTGGCAAAGACCGCTCTGGACGCGGAGGCGGTGCCGCCCTTGCGCCCACGGGTCGCGCGCTCGGCCCCGACAAGATCCTTGAGCGGGAAGCCAAGGCTCTTGGCCAGTGCCTCAACCTCGGCGAGCGCCTCCTTGCGCTTGCGCTCTTCGAAAGAGGAGATTGCGGCTTGAACTTCCCTGAGATGGGCCTTTAGTTCGTCGAGTGACATTCTGGAGAGATCGAGTGACATTTCCGCTCCGTTGACTGGATGAATGAAATCGGCACATAGACCCTTCATTCAAAAACCACAAGAACGGCGATTAACCGGACATCGAAAAACCTGCCACTGGTGTTATTGCGCAGTACGCACAAGCACCACCATGCCGTCTATGTCCGTCACTTCTATTTCCGCGCCAATATCCAGTGGCCCTTCGCCCTGGACGCGCCGGGCCTCCCACTGGACGCCCTCGACATCGACCGTTCCGACCCGGCCCCGCCATTCGATGACGCGGCCCGAGCGGCCGACAACCCGTCGCGCGCGCTGATTGAGCGGACTTGCCGCCTGGGCCCTGTTTTCCCCGCGCAGAAGGACGCGTTTTCCCAGTATGGTCATCGCAATGGCAAGGGCTGCGAAGAGCGTGACCTGAATCTCTCCGGGAATGCCGGGAGCCAGCCACTGAAGCAGCGCCATGCACAGGGCGGCCAGAGCGGGCCACAACAGGAACGCCGTCATCGTCAGCATCTCGATGACGCCCAGGAACAGGGCAAGGGCCACCCACCACCAGGGCGACAATTGTTCGACGAAACCGAACACGGCCTGCATTCAGCTGCCGCCGCGGCGGTTTTCGGTCACGGCCTTGGCAATGTCCGCAATCCCGCTGATCGAGCCGATCACGCCGGTGGCCTCCAGGGGAATGAGCACCGTCTTGGCATTCGGGGCGGCGGCCACGTCTCGCAAGGCCTCGGTGTATTTCTGGGCAACGAAATAATTGATCGCCTGGATATCGCCCACCGCGATCGCCTCCGAGACCATCTTGGTGGCACGGGCCTCTGCTTCGGCCGAGCGCTCGCGGGCCTCGGCATCGAGGAAGGCCGCTTCGCGTCGGCCCTCGGCCTCGCGGATCTGGGCTTCTCTCAGGCCCTCGGACTTGAGGATCGCGGCCTGTTTCTGCCCCTCGGCCATGAGGATCTCCGCCCGCCGCTCGCGCTCGGCCTTCATCTGGCGGGCCATGGCGTCGGTGATGTTGGCGGGGGGCTTGAGGTCCTTGATCTCCACCCGCGTCACCTTGACGCCCCAGGGGTTCGAGGCCTGATCGATCACCTGCAGCAGCTTGGCGTTGATCACGTCGCGGTTGGACAACGATTCATCGAGGTCCATGGAGCCGATCACCGCGCGAATGTTCGTCTGGGCAAGGTTCGTGAGGGCGTTTTCGAGGTCGCGCACCTCGTAGGCGGCGGCTGCGGCGTCCACGATCTGGTAGAAGGCGACCGCATCGGCCATCACCGTGGCGTTGTCGCGGGTGATGACTTCCTGGCTGGGAACGTCGAGCACCGTCTCCATCATGTTTATCCGCGCGCCGATCTTGTCGATGAGCGGCACGAGAAAGCGCAGACCCGGCTGCAGCGTGCGGGTGTAGCGGCCAAAGCGCTCGACCGTCCATTCCTCGCTCTGGGGAACGGTCTTGACCGTGAGATAGACGAACAGGATCGCGAAGACGAGGATCAGAAGCGCCGAGACGCCGATGGATTCAAGACCGAACGTGTCCATGGAAGTGCCCTGAGATGAACGATGCCCGTCGATGATGTTGCACAAGGCTGCGGGGCCGCAAGCAAAACTTGACGTTCCGTCGGTCGGCAAGAAGAAAGGGGCGCCCCTGCGGACGCCCCTTGCCGTTTGCGTCTTGTGGCTCAGCGCCGGTCAAGAAGCTCCCAGCGGCCGTCGCGGACCACCGAGATCGTCACGTCGTTGGCACCCTGATGGTTGCCTTCGCTGTAATTGATCCGGGTATCGAGCAGCTCATCGGTATAGTCGAGCGTGTACATGCCCTGCACGAAGCTGTCGGTCGTCAGGTCGGGCCCTGCCGCCTCGAGCGCCAGGTGCACCGTCATCGCGGTGGAATAGCCCAGCATCGCGAACCCGCCCGCGGGCTGGCCAAAGCGCTCCCGGTAGGCGGCGATGAACTCGGCCGGCACCGGGTCTTCGGCGCGGGCGATCAGGTCCACCCATCCGGCTGCTGCTACCAGCCCGTCCGTCACACCGCCCGGAACCATCGCAACCGCCTCGAGGAAGCCTGCGGAGGAGGCGAGGAAGGTGACGTCGTCCCAGCCCAGTCGTTTGGCGGTGCCGACGGCGGTGATGCCCGCCCGTACGCCCAGCGCCATGGCCACGATCTCGCAGCCTTCGGAACGCAGGCGCTGCACGGCTCCGACAAAATCCTGCTCGTCGGGGCGGTGGGTCGTCTCGGCCACGAAGGTCAGGCCCAGTTGCTCTGCGCCTTCCTTGGCACCCAGCGCGATCTCCTCGCCGAAATCGGTGGGAAGATACATCGCGCAGACGTTGCTGCGGCCGGTGTCGTTGTGGATGTATTCCAGCCCGGC
This sequence comes from Paracoccaceae bacterium, assembly GCA_020832725.1. Taxonomy (GTDB): domain Bacteria; phylum Pseudomonadota; class Alphaproteobacteria; order Rhodobacterales; family Rhodobacteraceae; genus JAFIEC01. The sequence continues at coordinate 17,997 of JAFIEC010000318.1, forward strand.
CACGACCTGATCGTAATAGCTTGAAAAGGCGGTGAACTTGAGTCCCGGCGGTTCGGGCAGCATCTGGCGGGCCGCGGTCAGCGGGTTGATGTTCGGCACGCCCCGCCGCTCCATCAGCGGAAACCCGGCAAGGTTGTGGGGCGTTCCCAGCGACAGCATCATCGCAAAGACCTGATCGCGCTCGATCAGCTTGTTGTAGCCCTGGGTCGCGCGGGGCAGCTGGTAGCCATGATCCTCGACAATGAAGCGGATCTGCCGACCGTGCACGCCGCCATTGGCGTTGACCTGTTCGAAATACATGTTGGCGCCGTTGATCGCGGGCACGCCGACGGCGGCAAAGACGCCCGACAGGTCGTTGACGGACCCGAGGCGGATCTCGGAATCGGTCACGCCCCGTGTCTGGGCAGAGGCCGCCGCCGCCAGCCCGAGGGCTGCGGTTGCGGCCAGGATGGTCCTGATGGTGTGTTTCATGGGTCTCCTCCCGTTCATGCGCCTGGCCCCTGCGGATCAGGCATACATATCGTCGATCAGCGCCTTGTGTTTCTTTTCCACGAAAGAGCGGCGCAGCTTCATCGTGGCGGTCAGTTCCTCGTCCTCTGCCGTTAGCAGAACGTCGATGAGCCGAAAGTCCTTGATCTGCTCTACCCGGGCGAATTCCCGGTTCACCTGCTCCACCTCTGCACGGATCATCTCCACCACCTCTGGTGCGCGGCACAGCGAGGCGAAGTCGGAGAAGGGAACCTTGCGGTCCTGGGCGAATTTCTCGACGTTTTCCTGATCGATCATGATGAGTGCAGTCAGGAACTTGCGCCGGTCTCCGATGATCACGGCATCCGAGATGAAGTGGCTGAACTTCAGCCGGCTCTCGATTTCGGCGGGGGTGATGTTCTTGCCGCCCGCAGTGATGATGATGTCCTTGAGGCGGCCGGTGATGCGCAGGAAGCCCTGATCGTCCAGTTCGCCGACATCACCGGTGCGCAGCCAGCCGTCTTCCGTGTATGTTTCTGCCGTCTTTTCCTCGTTGCGCCAGTACCCCATGAAGTTGTTGAGGCCGTATGTCTGCACCTCGCCATCCTCGGCGATCCGGATCTCCACGCCGGGCACGGCCTGGCCCACGCTGCCCTGACGGTTGGCATCCAGGCGGTTCACAGAGGCAAGGCCCGCGTTCTCGGTCATCCCGTAGCCCTCGAGAAGCTGCACGCCGATGGCATGATACCACTTCAGAAGCGCGGGCGAGATGGGGGCCGCCCCCGAAGTCCCCTGCCGCAGCCGGTCCAGCCCCAGCAGGCGGCGCAGATTGCGCAGGACCAGAATGTCCCAGACCCAGTATTCCGCCGCCAGCAGGGCGGGCACCGGCTTGCCGGCCAGCTGCGCCTCGGCGCGCTTCATCCCGCAGCGCAAGGACAGCCGAAAGGCCAGGCGCCCGATCGCGGTGGCGTCCTGCGCAAGGATTGTGACGCGGGAATAGATCTTCTCCCAGACCCGCGGCACGGCGGTAAAGACATGCGGACTGACCTCGCGAAGATTGTCGAAGACCGTCTCGGGGCTTTCGGCGAAATTGACGGTCGCGCGCACCGTCAGCGGAAAGTAGATGGAGGCATCCCGCTCCAGGATGTGGCACAGCGGGAGGAAGCACAGCTGCTCGGTATCGCTGTCGCTTGGCAGGGCGCGCAGGCCGGATTCGCAGGCGGCAAGGATGTTCTCGTGGCTCAGCATCGCGCCCTTGGGCATGCCGGTCGTGCCGGATGTATAGATCAGCAGGGCAAGATCCCCGGGCCGCGTCTCGTCGATCGCGCGATCGAACAGATCGGGCGTTTCGGCTTCCTGGGCGCGGCCGATCTCGTAGAGGTCGTCGATGAAGATGAAGCGCGGGTCATTCAGCTCGTGCAATCCCTCGCGCTCGAAATAGATGACCTTGCTGACCCCGGGCGCGCCGTCGGGAATCTCCAGCAGCTTGTCGAGTTGCTCCTCGTTCTCGACGAACAGGAAGCGGCTGTCGGAATCCTTCAGGATGTATTCCAGCTGCGAGGCACTGTCGGTGGTGTAGATGCCCGAGGACACGCCGCCGATCCCCTGGATGCCCATGTCGCAATAGAGCCATTCCTTGCGATCCTCCGACAGGATCGAGACCACCTCGCCGCGTTTCAGCCCCAGATGGTGGAGCGCCAGCCCGATCCATTTCGCATGGTTCCAGTAATCGTTCCACGAGCGGGATCGCCAGATCCCCAGCTTCTTCTCGCGGTGGGCGGTCGCCGGGCCGTATGTCCGCGCGCGGTCCCGGAACAGCGCCGGGATCGTGTCGCATCCGTCTATCAGCACGGGGCGTTGCCCGGGGATCGCATTGACCGTGACGCCACGGACAACGGTCTGTTCCGGGGTGGTGACGTATTTGTTCATCTCCCCCTCCCTATCGCCAGGTCTTCTTCTTCTTCCAGCGCCGCTCGCCCCGCTCGGAGGCCTGATGCGCGCCAAGATAGAAATTCTTGATGTCCTCGCTTTCCTTCAGCCGGCTGGCGGTGCCGCTCATGACGATGCGGCCCAGTTCCATCACATAGCCGTCGTCGGCGAGATCCAGCGCTGCCTTGGCGTTCTGCTCGACCAGCATCATCGTCACGCCCACATCGCGGTTCAGCCGCCGCAGGATGGTGAAGATTTCCTGCACCAGAAGTGGCGACAACCCCAGGCTGGGCTCGTCCAGAAGCATGATCCTGGGGCGCAGCATCAGGCCCCGACCGATCGCCAGCATCTGTTGCTGGCCGCCGGACAGCGTGCCCGCCTCCTGTCTGCGCCGCTCCGCAAGGATGGGGAAATAGCTGAACACCAGGTCACGGTCATGCGCGATGGCGGCGCGGTCGTTGCGCGTATAGGCCCCGAGGGCCAGATTCTCTTCGACCGTCAGCAGCGGAAACACCTCCCGCCCCTCGGGCACATGCACGATGCCGGCGCGCACGATGTGATGCGGCTCACGTCCCTGAATCTCGCGACCCTCGAACAGGATCTGGCCCTTTTCAGGGTCCATGATGCCCGAGATCGTCTTGAGAAGGGTGGTCTTGCCCGCTCCGTTGGCGCCCAGCACGCTGACGACGCGGCCCGTGTGCACCTCGAGGCTTACGCCCCGGATTGCCATGATCGGCCCGTAATAGGTTTCGAGGTTGCGGATCTGGAGCAGGGGGGCTTCGGCCATCAGGCGGCCTCCTTCCCGATATAGGCCTCGATAACCTTCGGGTGCGACTGGACCTCCGCCGGGGTGCCCTCTGCCAGAAGCGCGCCGTCGGCCAGTGCGAGAACCCTGTCGGAGACCTTGCTGACAAGGCCCATGTCATGCTCGACCATCAGAACCGTGATGCCCATCTGCCGGCGGATGTCGTCGATCCACCAGCGCATGTTCTGAGTCTCCTCCACCGAGAGCCCCGAGGCAGGTTCGTCCAGCAGCAGCAGCCGCGGCTTCGAGGCAAGCGCCCGGCCAAGCTCGACCACCTTGCGCACCCCATAGGGCAGCCCGGCTATGCGGCTGTCCCGGTAGGGCTGAAGATCGAGGAAGTCGATCACCTCCTCGACGGCCTCGCGGTGGCGGTGTTCTTCGGAACGGGCGCGGCCGATGAACATCAGCTCCTCGATGATCGTCGTGCGCCGGTGGCGGTGCCGACCGACCAGAAGGTTCTGCAGCACGGTCGCCTGGTGGAACAGTTCGATGTTCTGGAAGGTGCGCGCGATGCCCATGTTGGGCACCTGATGGGGCCTCATCCTCAGCAGATCCTCGCCCGCAAAGCGGATCGTGCCCGAAACCGGGGTGTAAAAGCGCGAGATCAGGTTGAACACGGTGGATTTTCCCGCCCCGTTCGGCCCGACCAGCGCAAAGACCTCGCCCTCCTCGACCTTCATCGACAGGTTGTTCACGGCGGTCACGCCGCCGAACTTGAGGGTCACATTCTCGATCTCGAGCAGGCTCATCGC
>JAFIEC010000421.1 GCA_020832725.1 Paracoccaceae bacterium
GGCGGTGGTGGCGGCGGCGGCGGCAATGGGGGCGGCGGCGGCAACGGTAACGGCGACGATGACGGCGGCCTTGCCTTTGCGGGCGATTTCGGCGCGATCTTTTCGAACGTCACCACCGAGGCGATGATCGTCGGGCGCGACGAGAATTTCGACAACAACACCCGCGCGGTGATGATCGATGTCGAGGGCGCGGTGACCGTCTCGGCCCGCACCGCCATCGCCTATGGCCAGTCCAGCGCCGTGACGGCGGCGGCCAGCGGCGGCGTCGGCATCTCGGGCAGCTTCGGCCTGACCTGGGTCGAGCATGACACCGCCGCGCGCCTGATCGACAGCGAGATCATCTTCGGCCCGCATTTCGCCGACGAGGACAAGACGCTCGGCGCCGTCCGCATCACCAGCGAGGACACCAGCCGATTCGACCTGCTGGTCGATGGCCGCGCGGGCCGTGCCGATGACGGCTGGAGCTTTGCCATCGCCGCCAGCTTTGCCCGCTTCGTCACCCGCACCGAGACCGAGCTGACGCGCAGCACGATCATGCTGGGCACCGCCCCGGCGGGGGAAGAGCTTGACCCGTTCAACGAGATCGACGGCGGGGATGGCTGGTTCTACAATGTCTTCGAAGGCGGCTGGTACAGAAGCGGTACCAGCGAGAACTGGGCCTATACGCCCGATGGCGGCTGGAACTATGACATCGACCGCGGCTGGGTCTTCAACGAAGGCGGCTGGGGCTGGTCCTATCGCGGCGATGGCGATGCGATCGACAACCTTCCCGATCTGGCCGATTTCGTGGGCCCGGCCCGCGATCTCAGCCCCGACGGGCGCGAGATCGTCATCTCCTCGGTCGCAGACCCGACGCTGACCATCCGCGCCACCTCGCAGCGCACCGGGCCGGGTGACGGGGCAAGCGACGGAGATGGCGACGGGAACGGCGACGGGAACGGTGACGGCGACGGCGACGGCGACGGCGACGGCGACGGCGACGGGAACGGCGATACCGGGGGCGCAAACGGCGTCAACGGCAACGGCAATGGCAACGGCCCCGGCGCGGCCGCTCCGGCCGCCGCCCAGCAGATGGCCGCGGGGGGCAATCTGGTCCGCGATTCGGGCACCGAGGCGCGCAAGAAAGAAGGCGAGGGCGGGCTGAAGGGCCTGTCGATCACCGTGGCGCCCCTGCGTCAGATCGCCGATGCCCGCGTCATCATCGACCGCAGCCTGATCGAGGCGCAGCTTGACCGCGACGAGGCCGGACCGGGCACGGCCGGCAAGGTCGAGATAACCTCGCGCGCGCGCACCAAAGTCGATATCGACGCACGCTCGGACACCATCGCGGTGGCCATCGCGATCACCGATACGCTCAGCCATATCCTGATGCGCCGGTCGGACATTCAGGCGCGCGGCAGCGGCACGGTTTCGGTCGTCTCGCGAGCCGAGGAAAAGCACAAGCTGCGCGCCACCGCCGGGGCCGAACGCGCGATCAAGGCCGCAGGCGTGCTGTCGCTGCGCAATCTGGAAAACCGGGTGCTGATGGATGCCGAGGCGTCGGGCGTTCCGTCCGGGTCGGACCGCACCACGGTGACAAACCGCATCCACGCGGGCGAGAAGATCGAGATCGCCGCCCGCACCGACCGCGACATCGACATCGAGGTGATCGCCGCGGACGGCACGCCTTCGGCCTTGGCGCTGGCCGCGATCATCTCGCTGGCCGATGCCGAGACCGAGGTCGCCGTGGGTGCGGGGCTGTTCCAGGACGGGGGCGGAGCCGTCACCATCGAAGCCGTGAACACATGGACGCGCTATTCCGCGCGCGCCATCGCCTCGGCCGGCACCTTCGTGCCCGGCGCCGAAATCCCCGCCCCGCCCGAGACCGACCCCGACGCCGACCCCGATGCCACCCCCGACGAGGAACCCGCGCCCGAGCGCAGGCCCGAACAGGTCGGCACCACTGCCACCGCCCTTCTGGACGTGGCCGATGACGTCGAGGCCGAGGTCGAGACCCCCGAAGCCGAGGGTAACGGTGACGGCGAAGGTAACGGCGGGGGCGAGGGCGACGGCGAGGCCCAGCCGGACGAGCAGCCCAAGGAAACCGCCGCGCGCAAGCGCAGCTTTGCCATCGCCTTTGCGCTGGACCTGCACAACGACACCACGCTTGCCCGCATCGGCGATGTGCGGATGGACGGCGGCACACCCGTTCAGGTCGGCTCCAGCAGCGTGCGGGGCTGGAACGATCTGGGCACCGCCGGGCTGAACCTGACCGCCGAGAACCGCATGGTGTCGTTCACCCGCGAAACCCGCGCCGCCATCGGCTTTGGCGATACCGCCACGCCCGGTGCCGGGGTCTTTGCCGTGGGCATCGGCAACTGGCGGATTGAGACCGACGCAAGCGTCGGCCGCTGGGGCACCGTGCGGGCCGATACGGTCACGATCCGGGCCGCGACCGTCCTGCCGACCGTGCAGGCCGAGGTGGATCGCGCCGGCTGGTTCGACGAGGCCGACGGCCTGTTCGCGCGCGGCGCGGGCGGCTATGCCGCAGGCGACGAACGGCCCAAATCCGCCGACGAACTGGTGCAGGAGGATGGGTGGAACATCGTCACCTCCACCCATACCGACGCGCAGAAGCTGGGCGTGGCCGTCGATGTCTCGATCAGCCGGGTGGTATCCGAAACCACCGCGCGGCTGGTGGGCACCATCGGCGCCGCGGGCGAAGGGGTGACCATCGAGGCCCGCACCGAAGGCGGATTCGCCTCGCGCCGCGACCCGGAGGGCAACACCACGCTGACCTCGGGTGCCTCCGGCGCCGGGGGCAGCGGGCATGTGCTGCTGTTCCGGCCCGAGACGCGGGCGATCCTGGCGCCGCATCGCGCCCGCGACGGTTCGCTGGGTGCAGTCACCGTCAGCGCGCGCAACGACATGGTCGCGGCCGTCGCCGCCTCCTCCTTCGGCAAGGCGGAAAAGTTCGGGCTGAACATCGGCTTTGCGCTGATCGACTACAACGGCACCGCCGAGGCGCTGGTGGTCGATCCCGACCGGCTGACGGTGTCGTCGCTGACCGTCACGGCGCGCGACAGCTCGATCCTGCTGGCCGATGCGGGCAGCAGCACGGCGGGCAACATCTCGGTCGGCGTGTCGGGGGCGATCATCTTTGCCGACCGGACCGTGACGGCCGAGGTCTGGAGCACCAGCAGCGAGACGCTGTCGCTGGGCGACATCAAGATCACCGCGCTGGAGGACGGCTCGGCCGTGGCGCCCACGGTCGCCCGGGCCCGGCTTGGCGCCGAGGACGAGCTGACCGCGCCCGAACCGGACCCGGACGCCGACCCGGATGCCGAGCCGGAACCCGCCACACGGCCCGAGACGGCAGCGCCCAGCCAGCTTCTGGGCAGCCGGACGGAGACGAATGCCGACGACCTCGGCCCCCGCACGGCCGAGACGCAGCCCGAAGGCGAGGGCGAAGGCGAAGGCGCGGAAGGCGGCGAAGGCGAGGCCACCCCGGACGCCGCGAAAAGCTCGCCGGTCGAGGGCAAGCAGTTCGGCTTTGCCTTTGCCGGCGATTTCTCGGGCATCTTCGGTGCCAGCGTGGTGCGCGCGGGGCTGGTGCATGGCGGGCGGATCGACGGCGGCAATGTGGATGTGCAGGCCGACACCACGGGCGCGATCTTTGCCAGCGCCGGCTCTGCGGTGGGCGGCGCGGGCAAGTTCGGGCTGGCGGGCTCGGCGGCGCTGAACGGCACGCGGCGCACGACGCGGGCGCGGCTGGACGTGGCCGACCTGCGCCTGACCGAGGGGCTGGTGCGGGTCACCGCGCAGGATGCGACCGACCTGCGGCTGATGGCCGCCGGGCGCGGCGGGGCTGCGGTTTCCAACAGCGTTCTGGGCAGCGCGGCGGTGGATTTCGGCCGCATCACCGTCAGCGCCGATATCACCGGGGGTGTGATCACCCAGGCGGCGGGCGATGGCACCGCCGAGGCGGAAGAGCGCGGCATCACCGTGCGCGCCCGCAACGCCGGGCGGTCGCTGACGCTGGCCGGGGCGCTGAAGGAGACCGAGGAGGAGCAGGGCGGCGGCGGCAATAACGGCGGCACCAACGGTGCGGATGGCACCGGCAACGGGGATGGCACCGGCGGTTCGGGCGACACGGGCACGCCGGGTGGCACGGGGGGCACGGGCACGCCGGGCGGTGAGGGCACGCCGGGTGGCGAGGGCACGCCGGGTGGCGAGGGCGACGGCAGCGGGACCACGCCGCAGGAACTGCCGCCGGGCAGCGGCGACGGCTCGGGCGGGATCGCGGTGGGCGTGGCCTTTGCCGGCAACCTCGCGCGCGAGGAGATCACCGCCTCGGCCCGCGCCTTCATCACCGCCCCCAGCGTGCGGGTGTTCGCCCGCAGCGTCGGGCGGGTGGACGGCATCGCGGCCTCGACCGGCGGGGCGAGCACCTTCTCGCTGACCGCCGCGGCAGTGGTCACCGCCTTCCGCCGCCATGTGGAGGCCAGCGTCGAGGGGGTGGAGATCACCACCGACAGCCTCGATGTGCGGGCCTCGGACCGCTCCGACAGCCGCCTTCGCGTGGGCTCGGACAGCGAGACGGGCGATGTGTCGATCGGCGCGGCCGGGGTCTTTGCCATCGACAACCGCACCGTGATCGCCCGGATCACCGACGCCCTGACGCAGGAGTTGACCGATACCCTGCCCACCGTCACCGTCAGCGCCCGGCAGGAGGGCAATGTCGAGCAGGTGCAGACCGGCGGCGGCGTGTCCGACGACGGCATCGCGGGCAGCATCGGCATCGGCGTGCTGCTGGCCCGCCGCACCACCCATGCGCTGATCGAGGGCAGCGACATCAACGCCGCCACCCTGACCGTGACAGCCGCGCAGGAAGGCAACCTGCGCAACCGCCAGGGCATCAGCACCGAGGCCAAGACCGGCGGCAGCATCGGCGTGATCGTCACCGCGCTGCGCGCGGATGTGGCGGCGCGGATCACCGGCGGCAGCCTGTTTGCCGATGCCGCCACCGTGACGGCGACCGAGGAATCGCGACTGCTGTCGCGCGCCACCAAGACCGGCAAGGCCGAGCAGGGCATCGACGTGATGGTCGCCACCGCCACCCTGTCGGGCACACTGGTGGCCGAGGTGGACGGCGCCTTTGTCAACCTTCCCACCCTGAGCATCACCGCCCGCGACGAAAGCGGCGTGCAGTCGGCGGCGATCACCCGCGCCTCGACCAGCGGCTTTGGCGCCACGGGCGGGGTCGCCTATGCCGCGAACCGTCTGGATGTGGGCGCGCGGCTGGGCGGGCGGGCCGCGGGCGGGGGGCTGTTCGTCTCGGATGCGCTGACCGTCGCGGCGGTTGGCGAAAGCACGCTGACCGGCACCGTGGTCGGCCTGAACATGGGCGGCGGCGATTTCGCGGGCAGCCTGCAAGTGGCGTGGCTGACCGCCAACCGCGACGTGATCGCCACCGCCAGCGGCGACGGCTGGGCGTCGAACGACGTGACCGTGACCGCCCGGCGGGCCGACACGCTGCTGGGCATCGGTGCGACGGCGCAGGAAGGCGGCGCCTCGGTCGGGATTGCGGGCAATGTGTTGCAGACAGGCGGGCGCACGCTGGCGGGTTTCGCGGCGGGAGGAACGTCGTCGGTTTCGGGCGACCTGTCCGTGGCGGCCTTGGACGAAAGCCGCGCTCTGAACGTCGCGGTTGGGGCCGCATCCGGGGGCGGCGGGTTCAGTGCTGTCGGCTCGCTGGCCTATATCCAGATGGGCCGCAAGCCCGAAGGTGCCGTGGCCGAAGATGCCGATGACCGCGCCGCCGGGCATGAGGGCGTGATCGAGACGGTGCGCGACGATCTGGCCAGCGATTTCGCGGACAGCGCGGGCCTGTCGGTCACCGACCTGCAACGTCGGTTTGACCTTGCGATCGAAGCGCGGGTCGAGGTTGCTGATGGCGGCACCCTGAGTGTGGCGCGCACCACCCGGATCGAGGCGACCGACAATCGCGTCGCCACTGCCGTAGCCGGGCAGTTGCAGGTGCAGTTCGATGTGGGCGGCGTGGCCGAGAACGCGCTGGACCGTGTCACGATCGACGAGAATGGCGTGTCGATCGATATCAAGGCGATCCAGGGCGAGGGCACCAGCGCGCTGATGAATTTCGCGCTGTTCGGCGGTGGCGGCAGTGACGAGGATGCGGGCATTTCCGAGGCTGCGGGTGAGGCAGCGGGCGACCGGCCCGACAGCGGCGAAGATTCTGGCGGCGATGGGGGCGGCTCCGGCGGGTTCTCGGCCGGGGCCTCGATGGGTTGGGTGCGCATCGGGGGCGTTGTGGCCGCCGATATGGTGCTCGGGGCGAACGCAACCGCGCTGCTGTCGATCCAGTCGGGCGAGACCGCGATCCTGGCCACCTCTACCGCACGGGGCGCGGGTGTGTCGGTCGGCGCGATGGGCGGCGGCGGCACGAATATCGGTGCGGGTGCAGGCATCAGCCGCCATAATCAGGCAGTGCGCGCGGGGCTGACAGGTGCAGGCGCGGGCAGCGCGGTCACGACCCGCGCCATTCGCATGGAAGCCGAGGCCGATGGCCGGTCATGGGCTATTGCCGGGCAATTGACCGTTGGCACGGGCAGCGGCGCATCGGTGGGCGGCACGCTGGCGGTGTCCAGCCTTGACGCTACCAGCCACGCGGTGATCGACAGCGTCACCGTCGCCAACAACGCGCTGGGTCTGGCGGCACCTGTCAGCCTCGGCGCGCATGACAACAGCCGGTCGCTGGCGCTTGCGCTGACGGGCGGGGTGTCGGCCGGCGGTTCGGCTGTGGGGATATCGGTTGGCGTGAACCGGGCGCGCGGTCTGGCGCGGGCCGAGTTGCGCGATGCCACCATCCTGACCACGACCGATGTCAGCGTGACGGCCACCCGTGCGCAGGTCATGAACAGCTTCGTGCTCCAGATTTCTGTCGGTGGCAGCGAAGCCGGGGTGGGCATGGCCGTCGCGATCTCCGATCAGCGCGGCGCGGCCGAGGCCGAGGTGCTGGACTCGACTGTCTCGGTCGAGGCGGGCAGCCTGCTGGTGCGCGCCCTGTCCGAAAGCCGCCTGTCCTCGGCCTCGGTCGGGGTGGCTGCGGGGGGGCAGGCCGGGATCTCGGGTTCGGTCTCGATCATCCTGCGCGAGGACGAGGTGACGGCGCGCATCGCGGACAGCGTGGTGACGGCGGCTGATTCGGTGCTGGTGCAGGCGCTGGCCGGTGGCAGCATGGGCGGCGCGGGCGGCGGCGATTCACAGGTCGCGGGCGATCTGGAGAATGCCGAGGCCGATCTGCACGAGCGGGACGCCGACGAGATCGCCGAGGACGACAGAGTCAACGTCCGCAACCAGCTTGGCGCGGCCAATGTCAACATCGCGGTGGGCGGCACTGTCGGTATCGGCGCATCGGTCGCCGTTCTGCGGACCGAGGCGCGGGTCACGGCCGAGATTATCGACAGTCAGGTCACCGCGCATCTGACCCCGCCCTCGGGCACGCTGGGGGCCGATATCGCGCGGCGGATTGCAGGCGAGGATTGGCTGATCCGGGGCAGCGAACGGGTGCGCGGCGTGATCGTGCAGGCCGACAACCAGACCCGTCTGCGCGCTCTGGGCATCACCGGGTCGGCTGCGGGCACGGCGGCGGTGTCGGTGCAGGTGCCGGTCCTGCTGCTGCGCGATGACGTGGCGGCGCGGGTGGTGAACAGCACCCTGCGCAGCGGTGCCGATGTGCGGGTCTTTGCCGGCAACCAGAGCGATATCGGCACGCTGTCGGTCGTGGTAGCGGTGGCTGGCTCGGCCGGGGTCGGCGCGCTGGTCGAGGTTGCCTCGCTGAAGAAACAGACGCGGGCCGAGGTGCTGGGCAGCACGGTCGACGCCGAGGACGACATCCGGGTCACTGCCATCTCGCCCGAGAAGCTGGGCAAGCTGTCCATCGCGGCGGGCGGCGGCGGGTTTGTCGGGGCCGCAGGCATTGTCGAGACGCTGGTCAGCGAAAACCGCACCGATGCGCTGGTCGGGGCCTCGACCCTGAATGCCGGACGCGACGTTCGCATCGAGGCTGTCGCGCCGCGCCTGATCAGCCATGCGGCGGGCACGGTCGCGGCAGGCGGTGCGGGCGGCATCGCGGGCACCGTGATGGTGATCAATGCCCGCGACTGGCTGTTTGCGGGCACCAATGATGCCGAAACCGTTCAGGCCGCCAGCGTGTTGCAGGTCGGGCGTGATCTGACCGTTCGGGGCCAGTCGTCGCTGACGGCGCGCACCACGATGATCTCGGGCGCCTTCGGCGGCACTGTGGGTATCGGCGGGCAGGTGCTGGTCACCGGCTTCGAGCAGTCGGTCGTCGCGCGGATCGGCGACAACACGCGCTTTGACGGCACTCCGCGCCACGTCACCGTCCATGCCGATCAGCAGTTCACCCAGCGCATGATCATGGGCTCGATGGCCGGGGGCGGGGTTGCGGCCATCGGTGGCACCGTGGGCGTGACAAACGTGCGCAACACGGTCGAGGCCGCCATCGGCAGCAACGTGATCCTGACCGCGACCGGCAATGTCCGGGTCATGGCCGACGGGGTGCGCAACCTCAATGCCGTGGGCGTGGCCGGGGCCGGGGCCGGAGTCGTGGCCATTCAGGCGGTCGTGCTGATCGCGGGCTTTGCAGGCAGCGTCGAGGACGACGACAACCGCGCCTCGCTGATCGCCATCGAGAACGACATGGCGGGCGACCCGTTCGAGGCGGATGTCGACGACGATGCCGAGTACGAGGGCTCGGGCAAGATGGACCTTGGCGATGCCCAGCTTGGCGGGCTGTTCGCCGAGGCGCGCGGCGACCGCCAGAGCGTCAATTTCAGTGCCATGCGCGCCATCAGCAGCCCGACGCAGGACCTTGTTGCCGCGCGGATCGGGGCCGGATCGCAGATCAGCGCCGGGCTGGAGCTGGAACTCAGCGGCTTCGAGGGCGGCGATGTGCGCATGCTGGGCGGGGCTGCGGCCATCGGGCTGGGCGGGGTTGCCGCCGGGGTCGTGGTGCTGCGCCGCAATTCGGATGTGCTGGCTGACGTCGGCGCAGGCGCCCGGCTGCACGGCCATTCCAGCCTTCTGGTGTCGTCCCGCGGCGCGGCCGAGGATGGCAACCTGACGGCCTTTGCGGCGGGCGCGGGCCTTGTGGGCCTGGGCGCTGCCGTCAGCCGCACCATGATCAGCCGCAATGTCCGCACCCGGATCGGGGAAGGTGCAAATCTGTCCGTCAGCGGCATCGGCACAGCCACGATCCGCGCCTCGGAGCGCGGCGAGGCGAAGGCCAATGTCCTGTCGGTGGCCCTTGGCGCGGTGGGGGTCGGCCTGACCACCACGCGCACCAACCGCAGTTCTACCGTGGCGGTCGATTTCGCGGGCAATGCCGATGTCAGCGGCAACGCGATCTGGATCGAGGCCACCCGCCGCGGCGATACCGTCTCGAACGGGTTCGCGGCCGCCGGGGGCGTCTTCTTTGCGGGCGCGGCGGTCGATTCCAAGATCACCGACAGCGCGACGGTCCGTGTCGATCTGGCCAATGCCGACATCACCGCGCTGAACCTGATTTCGGTCAAGAGCGAGGTTGTCAGCGACATTCACGCGAGAGCGCGCGGCGTGACTGTCGCAGGCGGCGTGGCGATGGGCTTTTCCAACGCCGAGGCCGATCTTGAGACGACCACCACGATCATCGGCAGCCCCCGCCTGCGTGCCGATACGGTCACTGTCAATGCCGTCTTTGCTGGACCTCTCCAGCACAGCCCGTCGTCCAGCACTGTTCTGGCCGAGGCGTTCGGCTCTGCGGGCGGCGGGCTTGCGGCCGGCCAGGGCGTGCGCACCGTGGCGCGCAGTCGCGGGACCACAAGTGTCGATCTGACGCTGCGCGCCTCGCAGGTCGGCGACATCACGGTGCTGGCCCGCGAGAATGTGGTGGTCGAGGCTGTATCGCGGGGCAATGTCTTTGGCGGCGGCGCGGCTCTTGGCTCGACAACATCGTCTTCGACCAGCCGCTCCACCATCCGGACCACGGTCACGACCATTGGCGGGCTGACCGCCTTTGGCAATGTGACCATCGGGGCGCGTGGGATCGACCGGACGCTGGCCACCTCGGTGTCCGGGGTCAAGGGCTTTGGCGCCGGTCTTCAGGCGGCAGAGGCCACGGTTGCGGTCGTGCCCACCACCACTGTCACCCTGCTGGGTGCCGGTATCGCGGCGATAGGCGCGGTCGAGGTCGGGTCCGACCGCGACAGCCAGTTCGCGACCGTCGCGGATTCGCGGCTGGCCACGGGCGCGGGTTATTCCGGCTCGCGGCTGCGCGCGACCCTGACCGCCACCATTGCCACAAGGATCGAGGCCGACATCACCGCCCCGACCATCCGCGTCCTGGCCAACCAGCGGCTGGCCAAGGGGGTGGAGCTGTTCAACGCCCAGACCCGCGTCGGCAGCGTGATCTCGGGCAGTTCGATCGAAAGTGTCACCAACGCGACCGTCAGCGCCAATATCGACATCGTGCCCGGTGTCACGCTGCGGCAGGCGACCAGCCCCCTGATTGCGGGGGATGGCGTGCTGATCGCGCTGACCCAGGACATCGATCTGGCCGACCGGCTGAGCCAGGATGTCAACTCGTTCCTGTTCGGTGCCCCCGGCGTCGAAAGCTCGGTCGTTGTCAATGCCGTTGAAAACGATATCACCATCGACAACGTCGAGATCGACGCCGACAACGACGTGATCATCGCCAACCGCACCGATGTGAGGATAACCTCCGAGGGCTATGTCGCGGCGACCGGCCTGGCCGCCGCGCCAAAGGCCGACACCTTTGCTCTGACCCAGTTGCGCAACGGGATCGTCCTGACCGGCGGCGGCACCAGAATCCTGTCGCGGACCGGGGCGGTGCGGCTGCTGGCCGGGCGCGAACTGGACCGCCAGCAGGTTGTCGCCGCGAATGCCGAAACCCGCGTGTGGAACACCACGGCAGGCAGGGCCAACGCTGACGCCGATGCGTGGGTCAACGTGACAACCGACCTCAGCATCGCACCCAACGTCTTCATCACCGCAGCGCGGGATGTGGAGTTGTGGGCCGATCCGGGCCTGACCGATGCGGCGGGCTTCTGGGCCATCAGCCGGGGGGTGCGCGTGGGCTGGGTGGACCCGGACGACGTCAACCCGCTGTTCGGGCCGGATTTCGTGGCGGAGTCGATCAGCGCCTACGACAACATGCACATCAAACGCTCGGATTTCCGGCGTACCCTGACCACGGCGGGCAGGCTGACGGTCAATGGCAACGTCACCGCCGGCGCCTTTGGCACCGTGGAGGCCGTGATCAAGCCCGACGGGACCATTGCGACCGATGGCAATGACGAGACGCTGCGCATCCGCATCCTTGAGGGCCGACAGCGCAATGCGGCCCTGATCGCCTATATCGCAAGCCTGACAGCGCAGAAGGACGCCTTGCTGGATGCCCTCGGTTTCCGCTCGGCCGAGGTCCAGCGGCTGGAGTTCGAGATCGCCAGCCTCGAATCCCGCCTGGAGGCGCTGGGTGGGACGGACGCGACCGGCGACCTGATCGTGGTCGATCCGATCGTTGCTGCCGGTGGCAATGTCGACCTGCGCGCGACCGAAGTGCAGGGCACTGGCCTGATCACCGCCAAGGGCGATGCCGCCATCAACATCACCAACCAGAGCGCCATGTCGATGGAGGTGCGCGGCGCGCTGATCCCGTTCCGCGAGGGCGGGCGCATCCGCGTCAATTCCGTGCGCGTGGTGAATAATGCGGGGATTGCCGGCGCCACCTTCGGCCCGACCCCGAACCTGAACCTGAACACCAGCGCAGGCAGCGGCATCGACCCGGCCATCCGCCTGCGCAGCGAGCATATCGCCACCACCGGCGCGCCCTCCGACCTGATCGTGACCGGCGATATCGAGAACCTGACCGGGCTGGTCGAGATGACCACGCTGGACGGGTCGATCCTGATCTTTGGTGCCGATATCGCGGCCAAGTCGGTGCTGGTCAATTCGGGGGGCGATTTCTTCCTGGGTACATCGGCAGCCTTCTCCAGCCCCGTGCGCAACCCGGCGGGCCTGTATCGCGATTTTTTCGAAACCTACGAGACCCTCTCGCTGCCCGAATATTCGGCCTACGAGACCAGAGTGCTGCTGGGCACAGCCGAAAGCGACTTTGCCATCGACCGCACCACGCCGGGCACGATCCGGGCGCTGGGCAGTGTGTTCATCTATGCCGACACGCTGAACATCGACGGCACCATACAGGCCGGAGAAACCAACTGGCGGCTGGACATCGCCGAAAGCTTTGCCCAGCGGCTGCAATTGCTGACCGAGGCCGAGATCGCCGGGCGCGACCGGATCCTCGTCTATGACGCCTTCAACACCGGCGCGCAGCTGGGCAAGGAAGAATCGGGCGAAATGGTCGTCCTGCCCGGTCTTGGCTCGTACATCCGGCCCTATGTGACCGGCAACGCGACCGTCTTCTACAACGTCGCCGAAGGCACGCTCGAGGTCGAGCCGATGCTGACCAAGGGCGGCAATATCGAGCTCGTGGGCCGCATCCTGTCCACTGGCGGCCTTGGCCAGCCCGGCGGGCGGGCGGAACTGGTCGCAGCGCATGGCTTCGGGCATATCGAGGTCACCAACGCCTCGCGCCTGCCGGTCGTGCTGAGGGGGATGAACACCGGGGTTGAGCCGGTGGAGGGCCGGATCACGATCACCGATCTGGGTAATCTTGTGGCTCCCGGCGGCGTGTGCTTCTCGCCCACCGTCTGCACCACCGATCCGATCTTCCGCACCACAACCTGGCGGCGGACCGCAGGTGGTGTGCAGACCACGACCAATGCCTTCGACTCCAGCACGGGCGATGTGTTCACCATCGACAGCCTCAGCACCAACGTCAACAACGTCTGGTATGAGATCTCCGAGTCCTGGGCAGTGGAGATCGTGCGCGGTCTGCCGCTGGCGCTGGGCGATGACGGGCAGTTCGACTCGATCCGCCTTCTGTTCGACGACGAGCAAACCCTTGGCGGCCTGCCCCATGTCTATCGCCGCCAGACCCTGACCAACCGTTTCGACGAGACGCCGGGCACCTGGGTGTTCCATACGCACCAGCTGCGGGCCGACTATCCGATCCGCATCCGCTTTGCCGGGCATGAGGCCGGGCAGATCGACATCACCTCGGTGGGCGATATCCGCATCGCCGGGCCGGTCTATAACCGCAGCGGCCCGACCAGCCTGACCGCGACCGGTTTTGACGAAGGGATTGGCAACCTGTTCACACAGGCGGGCAATATCCTGACCATCGGCGCGGGCACGCAGATGGTTCTGGGCCGTACCAACCTGTCGGCTCGGGGCGATATCGCGGGGGCGTCCTTCTCGTCGCTGGTCCGCACCGTGGGCAGCACCAACTGGGGTCAGGCGATCCGCGCCGGGACCACCCTGCGCGAGGACACGGGCTTTGCCCGCCTCGACATCGCCGAGGGCGAAAGCCTGCTGGCGACCTCGGGCTATGGGCAGGTTCTGCTGCAACAGGCCAGCGGCGATCTGCACCTGCGACTGGCAAGTGCGCCGGTTGTGCGCCTGCAGACGCCCGGCAGCATTCTGGTCGCGGACGCGCCGCCGGTGGCGCATTTCACCGTCTCGGGCTCCGATGGGCTGGAACTGATTGCCGGGAGCGGCACCATCGGCACCGCCGCCGCGCCGCTGGTCGTGCATGGCAACCCCGGCCGCATCGACGCCGAGGCCGGTGGCGATATCCACCTGCGCGGTGTCGTGTCATCGCTGTCGCTGGGCGAGTTGCGCTCGCGCAGCGGCGATGTGTTCGTCGAGGCAAGCGCGTTCGGTCTGCTGGACGCCAATCCCGAGGAAACCTTTGACCGCCGCGCCGCTGCGGGCCTGCTGGACGCCTTGTGGGACGAGCTGGGACTGCGCGTCACCGATGAAGGGACGCACCTTGCCCGGATCGAAGATCTGGAAGCCGCACTGGCCGCGCAGGAACTGGCGGATTACAGCTTCTACTGGGACATGCGGCTTGATCCGCCGTCCGACCCGCGCGGCACGCCACGCGATCTTGGATATGACCCTGATTTCGTGTTCAAATATACCCCGACCGAGCGCGCGGAACTGCTGGCCGAGGGCTTTACCGGTGATTTCCTCGCGGCCGAGGCGCTGCGCCTGACGCTCGCCTATCACGATATCCACGCCCGCTATGGCGACAAGCCCTATGATCCCTTCCTCGAAGTCAGAGTGGATCCGGATTCGCTCCAGACAGCCGCCGAGGGCATGTTCTTTACCGACGACCAGTTGCGCCGCGGTATCCGCGAGGATCTCATCCTTGGCGTCACCGACACCCAGTTGCGCATCGAAGAGCCCAACATCATCGGCCGCAACGCCACTCTGGTCGCGGCGCGCAACATCGGTCGGCAAGAGGGCGTCATCACCATCGCGCCGGGCGAGGCAATCTCGGACGAGGCGCTGCTGGCGCTGGCCACGGCCGAGCGCGGGGACATCACCCGGCTGGACGACGGCACCATCGAGATCCGGGTTCTCGACGACATCGATGTCGAGTTGACCGGCACCCTGACCGCTGTTGCCGGATGGTCGGCGCTGATCGGCAGCGAGGGTGACCTGCATGTGCAGCGGATCGAGGGCACCGAGATGGTGCGCGTCAAGGTCGCGGGCAGCCTGCTGCGGCCCGTGGACGGGACTGGAACCGGGATCAGCGGACGCGACATCGTGCTCGAGGCCGCCAACGGCAGCATCGGCACGCCTTCGGCCCCGCTCCGTGTCGCAACTCCGTTCAGCGCCGCCGCGCTGGATGCGCGCGCGGCACAGGGCATCCACCTTCTGGGCAGCGGCACCCTGCGTCTGGGCCAGTTGTTCACCCCGTCCGAAGCCGGGGTCACCATCACCACCCGCAACGGCGACCTGCGCCGCGCGACGGGTGTGGGCGGCCCCACGATCCTTGCCTCGACCGTGTCGCTGTCGGCGCCCGATGGCAGCATCGGCACCGCGACAGGCAACAGCGCCCCGATCCTTGCCGCGCTCGGGGGCGGCGATCTGCCGGTGACCCTGTCGGCGGGCGATCATCTGGCCGTCGAGGTGGCGGCAGGCACCGCAATCACGCTGGACCCCGAGTCCCTGATCGCCAGGGATGGCAGGGCCCACAGCTTTCGCGTGACGGGGGCGGGCACGCTGACCCTGCTGTCGGGCGTGGATCTGGCCGACGGCGGCGACATCGTGCTGGCCACGGCGGAGCTGGAGCTGAACAGCGCCTCACTGGCCACGGCCGCGGGCGACATCGCCCTGACGCTTCCGGGCAGCTACACGCTGAACTCCGGGCAGACCATCCAGACCGGATCAGGCAGCATCACCGTCACCACAGCCGGTGATCTGGGCGTGCTGGGCGTGATCGCCAGTGCCGATGGCGACATCGCCCTGCTGGTGGACGGCACCCTGTCCAGCCAGGGCAATGCACCGCGCCTGATCGCACCGGGCGGGCGGCTGAGCTTCAAGGCCGGTGAGGTGAGCACGCCGGAGGGTGTCGGGCTGCGCACGAACGTGGCCGCGCTGGCCGGGCAGGTCATGGGCGGCGGCTTTGCCCTGCGCAACTTCGCGCCGGAACTGACCCTGCAGGACCTGACCATCGGCGGCCCGTCGCTTCAGGTCGTGTCGCTGGGCACCATCATCCTCGACGGCACCCTTGCGGTCAGCGATCCGGTAGAGCCGGCAACGCTGGTCCTGCTGGGCGAGCAGGGCATCCTTGGTGCCGGCGGGCTGCGGGCCGACCGCACGCTGCTCTATGCTCTCGATGGCGGGATCGGGCGCATCGGCGGGGCCCTGGCCGTTGATCTGGACGGGGCGGGTCTGACCACCATCGCGGCGCGTCAGGGGGATGTGGTGCTCGACCTGCCCGGAACCCTGACGGCCGATGTGATTACAGCATCCGAGGGCGCGGTGATCGTCAAATCGGCGCAGGCAATTCAGGTGGAACTGGTCGGCAGCATCGAGACACCCGACTTCGCGGTCCCTGCCGGGTCCGAGATCGGCCCCTGGGGCGGGCCGCACTTCGACATGGCCGAGCGCACCGACCTCAAGGACATGCTGATCCTGGCATCGCTCTATGACCCCGAGGCCCCGGTTCCAGGCCCGTCCGCGCCCGATGACGGCACCGGAGGCGGCCCGGGTGATGGCGATGAACCCGGAGACGACGACGACAAGCCGGGAGATGACGACAAGCCGGGCGACGGAGACGGCACCCCCGGAGACGACGACAAGCCGGGAGACGGGGGCGGCACCCCCGGAGATGATGACAAGCCGGGCGACGGAGACGGCACCCCCGGGGATGACGACAAGCCGGGAGATGGCGACGACACCCCCGGAGATGACGACAAGCCGGGTACGGAGCCCTCGGGGCCACGTCCCGCACCGCCGCCAAGTTATGGCGCGGGCAACGGAGCTGGAACGGGAGCGCGCCCTGACGGCTCGGGCGGCGGCGACAGCGGCCCGGGTGGACGGGGCCGCCCGGATGGCCCACCCTTGCGGTCACCCGAGTTCCGCAACGACAGCGGGATCGGGCGGGATGACGGAGGGCGCGGCGCGCGCAACGAGGACGAGCGGCGCGCCGACGGTCGGGGCAATGAGAGCCGGGACGATGAGCGCGACCGGGAACGCGACGAGGAAGAAGATGACGAAGAGACGGAGCGCAGGGAGTAAGCCGCTGGCGCAACGCCTTCGCACCGCGCTTGTCCCGTCACTTTTCGCGCTTGTCTCTGCCTCGTTTCTTGCCCCTGCCGCCGCCGCCGAATCGGGGCCGCTGGTGCAGGAACCCCATGGCGATTGGGTTCTCCTGCGCGGTGCCGGCATCTGCCAGTTGCGCCATACGATTCTGAGCGCGGCCAGTGGTGCGGTTCTGCTGGAAATGCTGCTCCTGCCCCCGGGACAGGGGCGCGACGGTGCGCTTGCCGGGCTGCGGGTACCGCTTGGGGTCAGTCTGCCGGACGGCATCGCCTGGCGCCACCGCGCCCGGCCCGACGAGGCCATCGCCCTTGCATGGCAACACTGCGACCCCGACCTGTGCCTCGCGGCTGGCGAGATCAGCCGGGCCGAACTTGACCGGCTGCGCCGTGGTGCCTCGATCGAGGTGGGCTTTCGCCCCCTTCCCGGCGCCAACCCGGTGCGCATCGCCGTCTCGCTGCGGGGGGTGACCGCGGGCTGGCGAGCCCTCGAGGCCTGCGAGGCCGGTGCGGGCTGAGCATGGCGGGCAATTCCGGCACCGGCCCCGCTCAAGCGCGACCCGCCCTGCCCCGGCCCTGAATCACCTGGCCCGATGACACCGGAGGCGTCTTGATCATCGCAGAATGCAGCGCGGGGCGCGCATCGGGGAGGGCCGTGCTTGCCGTGGCCCGGGCCGCGTGGAAAGCTGTGCCCATGAACGAACCCCTGCGCGCGCCCGACCACGACAATGCCCCTCCCGGCACCTTGCGGGACAAGCGCCGCGCGGCGTTGGCGGGCCTGTGGACGAACGGCCCCCTTGCCGCGGCAAAGATCACGGTGGGAATTGCTGCGCAAAGTCAGGCGCTGGTGGCGGACGGGGTGCATTCGCTCTCGGATATGGTGTCGGATGCGGCCATCCTCTGGGCGCTGGGTCATTCCGACCGGCCTGCGGATGCCGACCATCCCTTTGGCCACGGACGTTTCGAAACCATCGCGACCCTGGTCGTGGCGCTGATGCTGGGTCTGGCAGCCCTGGGCATACTGGTGGATGCGGGGCTGCGTCTTGTCGCCCCGGCGGGCGGCTCTCCGGGCGCGCTTGCCCTGTGGGTGGCGGCGGGCTCGATCCTGCTCAAGGAGGGGCTCTATCGCTACACGGCACGGGTCGCGCTGCGGACCGGATCGGCGATGCTGATGGCCAATGCCTGGCATCACCG
>JAFIEC010000326.1 GCA_020832725.1 Paracoccaceae bacterium
CGGTGATCGGCTTCTGGCGCGGCGGGCCCGAGATCGCGCTGGTGGTGGCGCTGGCGATGGTGGCGATCGTGCTGATGGGCGCGTTGATCGGCATGTCGCTGCCCTTCATCTTTGCAAAGATCAACCGCGATCCGGCGGCGGCCTCCGGCCCGCTGGTCACCAGTCTGGCCGACGTGCTGGGCGTGCTGACCTATTTCGGCATCGCCTCGGCGCTTCTCACGCTCTGACCCGCCGGGGACTTGCAATCCGCCGCCGCGCTGGCTAGCCCGGTGCCCGGATCACGAGGGTATGGGCAATGGACGATCTCGACAGCCTCAGGGGACGGACACTGGCCGCCATCGCGGGTGCCTCCGGCGAAGAGGCGCTGGAGCAGGTGCGCGTGGCCGCGCTGGGCAAGAAGGGCGAGATCAGCCTGCGGATGCGCGAACTGGGCCGCATGAGCCCAGAGGAGCGGCGCAGCGCGGGCCCGGTGCTCAATGCGCTGCGCGACGAGATCGACGCGGCCCTGCGCGCCCGGCGCGCGGCGTTGGCCGATGCCGCCCTCGAGGCCCGGCTGGCCGCGGAATGGCTGGATGTCACCCTTCCCGGCAGGCCCCGTCCACGCGGCACCGTTCATCCCGTGTCGCAGGTCACCGAGGAGGTGACTGCCATCTTCGCGGATATGGGCTTTGCCGTGGCCGAGGGCCCGCAGGTGGAAAGCGACTGGTTCAATTTCGATGCGCTCAACATCCCGCCCGAGCATCCCGCCCGGCAGGAGCACGACACCTTCTTCATGGCGCGGGCAGAAGGGGACAATCGTCCGCCCCATGTGCTGCGTACCCATACCAGCCCGGTGCAGATCAGGGCGATGCAGGCCCATGGGGCACCCCTGCGGGTGATCGCCCCGGGCCGGGTCTACCGCATGGACATGGACCTGACCCACACACCCATGTTCCACCAGGTCGAGGGGCTCGCCATCGACCGCGACATCTCGATGGCCCAGCTGAAATGGACGCTTGAGGAATTCTGCCGCGCCTTCTTCGAGGTGGACAGGGTGGAGTTGCGCTTCCGGGCGTCGCACTTCCCCTTCACCGAACCCTCGGCCGAGGTCGACCTGCGCTGCTCCTGGGCGGGTGGCCAGCTGAAGATCGGAGAGGGTGACGACTGGCTGGAGATCCTTGGCTCGGGCATGATCCATCCCCGCGTGCTGGAGGCCGGCGGTATCGACCCCGCGCGCTGGCAGGGCTTTGCCTTCGGGATGGGTATCGACCGGATCGCGATGCTGAAATACGGCATCCCCGATCTGCGCGCCTTCTTCGAGAGCGACCTGCGCTGGCTGCGCCACTATGGTTTTGGCCCGCTCTCGGCGCCCGCGCTGCACGCAAGCCTGGGTGGCTGATCCCGATCCGCGCGCGCGCCCGGCCTGCCGCTACTCTCTTCCTGAAATACGCAAATCCGGCGCCGCGCAGGGGCTGTGTCGCCGTGCCGGTGGTGCGGTCGGACAGAGGCGTATTTCAGGACGGGAGTGACAGCGGCCTCACGCCTCTTCGGCGATAAGCGCGAGAAAGGCCGTGCCGAAGCGCCGGGCGCGGTCGGGGCCGACCCCGGGCAGGCGGGCCAGCGCCTCGATGCTGGCGGGCCTGGTCTCGGCGATGCGGCGCAGGACGGGCGCGCCCAGCGACATCGGGCGCTCGGTGCCGCAGGGGCCGCGCATCAGGCCGCGCTGCGCCTCGGCCAGCCGGTCATACAGGGCACCGGAGGCATCTCCGGCCAGCCGTCGTCGGGCGGGGTGCACCGCGGGCGCGTCCTCGCCGGTGATCACCGCCAGGAAATCCACGCCGAAACTCTCGAGCTTCTTGGCCCCGACGCCGGGGATGCGCGCCATCTCGTCCAGGCTGCCGGGGCGGCGCTGGGCCATCTCGATCAGGGTGCGGTCGGGAAAAACGACATAGGCGGGAACGCGGCGGTCCTCTGCCAGTTGTCGGCGGCGGGCCTTGAGCGCGGCCAGCAGCCCGGAATCCTCCTCGGCGACCAGACTGCGTGGCTCGGGCCGGGCTGCGGCTGCGGCGCGCAGGCTGTCGCGACGCAGGCGCAGCCCCGCTTCGCCCCGCAGCACGGGCCGCGCGGCCTGCATCAGGCGCAGCGCGCCGTGGCGGGCGGGATCGGGGCGCACCAGATCGCGGCCCAGCATCTGGCGAAACACCGCCTGCCATTCGGGCGCCGACATGTCCGCCCCGACGCCGAAGGTGGGCAGGCGGTGGTGCCCGTGGGCGCGCATGCGCTCGGTTTCCACCCCGCGCAGCAGGTCGGTGAGATGGCCCGCGCCGAAGCGTTCCTCGGTGCGCAGGATCGCCGAGAGCGCCTTGCGTACCGCTTCGGTGCCGTCGAACAATTCGGGCGGATGGTCGCAGAGGTCGCAATTCCCGCAAGGCTCTGTCGCCGTTTCCCCGAAGAAGGCCAGCAGGGTCTGGCGGCGGCAGACCTGCGCCTCGGCCAACCCCAGCAGCGCGTTCAGCCTGCCGTGATCGGCCTCTCGCCGCTCGGACGGAGCCGGGCTTTCATCGATCTGGGAGCGGCGCAGCCGGATGTCGTCGGGACCATAGAGGGTGAGGGTCTCGGCCGGGGCCCCGTCGCGGCCTGCGCGCCCGATCTCCTGATAATAGGCCTCGATCGACTTGGGCAGATCGGCATGGAGCACCCAGCGGATGTCGGGCTTGTCAATGCCCATGCCGAAGGCGATCGTGGCGACGACGATCAGCCCGTCCTCCTGCTGAAAGCGCAACTCCGCCTCGCGGCGGGCCTCGGCCTCCATCCCGCCGTGATAGTGGATCGCCGCATGGCCGGCCTCGCGCAGGGCGGTGGCGATGCTTTCGGTGCGGGCGCGGGTGCCGCAATAGACGATGCCGGCCTGACCGCGCCGCGCCCGGGCGAAGTCCAGCATCTGGGCCCGGGGGCCGGCCTTCGGGGCGAAGGCAAGGTGCAGGTTCGGGCGGTCGAAACCGAAGAGAAAGGTGCGCGGCGTGGCCTGCCCGAACAGGCGGGCCACGATCTCGGCCCGTGTCTCGGCATCGGCGGTGGCGGTGAAGGCGGCCAGCGGCACGCCAAGTGCTTCTCTCAACGCGCCGATG
The DNA here is from genome assembly GCA_020832725.1 of Paracoccaceae bacterium. Classification (GTDB taxonomy): domain Bacteria; phylum Pseudomonadota; class Alphaproteobacteria; order Rhodobacterales; family Rhodobacteraceae; genus JAFIEC01. The sequence continues at coordinate 3,108 of JAFIEC010000326.1, forward strand.
CGCAGGTAATCGGGGCGGAAATCATGGCCCCACTGGCTGACGCAATGGGCCTCGTCCACGGCGATCAGCCCTACACGCGCGCGGCGCAGAAACCCCGCCGTCGCAGAGGATGCCAGCCTTTCCGGCGCGATGTAGAGCAGCTTCAGCCGCCCTGCGGCCGTGGCCTCATGCAGGGCGGCGGATTCCTCCTCGGTTGTGGCGGAGGTCAGGGCCGCGGCCTCCACCCCCGCCTCGCGCAGGGCGCGCACCTGATCCCGCATCAGCGCGATCAGCGGCGAAATCACAAGTGTCAGCCCGGGGCGGCACAGGGCGGGAAGCTGGAAGCACAGTGACTTGCCCCCGCCCGTGGGCATGATCGCCAGCGTGTCCTCTCCGGCGAGGACCGCCGCGACGATCTCCTGCTGACCCGGGCGGAAGCTGTCGAATCCGAAGACGGAGGAGAGAATCCCCAGCGGGTCGGGTGCGGATATCATGGCGGATAGGTCCTGCTTCGGCCTCGGAGGGCAGTCTTTCACGAAGGGCCGGGCGCGGCAACCTGTGGGCTTGCATCATCGGGCCGGGCGGGCCACACCACGCGGGCGTTACCGGAGGAATGTGCCATGCTGTCCGTGAAATCCCGCCTGTTCGTCATGAGGTCGATCGCTGTCGCCGTGGTCACGCTTGGGCTCTCGTCGGGCCTGGCCATACCCGCTGCGGCGCAGGAGGTCGTGCTGAGGTTCCAGCATTTCGTCTCCCAGGCGTCGGCCAACCCGACCCATTTCATGCTGCCCTGGGCCGAGAAGATCGAGCGCGATTCGGGCGGGCGCATCCGGGTCGAGGTGTATCCGGCGATGCAGCTGGGGGGGACCCCGGCGGGCATGTATGACCTGATCCGCGACGGGGCCATCGACGGCGGGTGGGTGATCCCGGGCTACACACCCGGTCGCTTCCCGCGCAGCGAGGTGCTGGAGCTGCCCTTCATGGTCACGAAATCGGCCGAGGAGGCATCGCGCGCGGCCTGGATTCTGGCGCAGAAGCACATGGCCGAGGATTTCGCCGATGTGCACGTGATCGCGGTGCACATGCATGGTCGGGGCCTTGTCTACAACAAGGGGCCGGGCCTGTCCGATGTCGCCGATTTCGACGGCCTGCGCCTGCGCGGCCCCAATCGCCCCGCCACCCTGTTGCTGGAGCGGCTGGGCGCGGTGCCCGTGGGCCTTCCGGTACCTGCCTTTCCTGAGGCTCTGGCCCGCGGAGTCGTCGACGGCGGCGTGATCACCTACGAGCAGGCCCCCTCGCTGCGCCTGGGAGAGCTGACGCAGAGCCACACCGATGTGGCCGGAGAGATGTCGCTCTACAACCTGTTCTTCCTCTGGGCGATGAACCGGGATCGCTACGAGTCGCTTCCTCCCGACCTGCGGGCGGTGATCGACGCCAATTCGGGGTTTCACGCCTCGGCCTGGGCGGGGCGTGCGCATGATACCGGCGATGCCGAGGGGCGCGATGCGCTGATGGCCGCGGGTCACGAGGCGGCGGTGCTCTCGGACGAGGCGACGGCGCGCATCCGGGAACTGGGCGATGAGGTGATCGCGGAATGGGTGGCGCGGATGACCGCCCGGGGGATTGATGCCGAGGCGCTTCTGTCGGATGCCCGCGCGGCTGTTCAGGTCACGCGCGGGCGGGACTGAGGAGGCCGGGCCCGGCTACAGGCCCAGCCCCTCGGGTTCGGGCAGGCCGTGGGCGCGTGCGGCGGCGGTCACGGTATTGGCCAGCAGGCAGGCGATGGTCATCGGGCCCACCCCGCCGGGCACCGGTGTGATCGCCCCTGCAACGCTCAGGGCTTCGTCAAAGGCGACATCGCCGACAAGGCGGGTGCCGCCCTCCCGCTCTACCCGGTTGATGCCCACATCGACCACCCCCGCCCCGGGGCGCAGCCAGTCGCCGCGCACCATCCCGGGCCTGCCCACGGCCGCCACCACGATATCGGCCCGCCGGGTCAGGCCCGGAAGGTCGCGGCTGCGCGAATGGGCGATGGTCACGGTGCAATCCGCCGCCAGCACCAGCTGTGCCATCGGCTTGCCCACGATGTTGGACCGCCCCAGCACCACGGCCTC
>JAFIEC010000327.1 GCA_020832725.1 Paracoccaceae bacterium
CGCCCGTGCGGCCTTGTAGCCCGCATAGGCCGCGTTCGACTTGGGGGCGAGCGCAAGATAGATCACCGCCTGCGCCAGCGCGAGCTCACCCTCGGGGCTGCCCATCCGCTCGTAGCTCTCCCATGCATCGAGGCAGATGCGCTGCGCCTGGGGGTCGGCCAGGCCGACATCCTCCACGGACATGCGCAGGATGCGCCGGGCCAGATAGCGCGGATCCTCGCCCCCCTCCAGCATCCGCGACAGCCAGTAAAGCGCTGCGTCGGGATCGGAGCCCCGCACCGATTTGTGCAGCGCCGAAATCAGGTTGAAATGGCCATCGCCCGACTTGTCATAGAGGGCTGCGCGCCGCATCAGCCGTGCGGACAATTGTGCAGGCGTCAGCGCTTCGCCGCCCGTGGCGGGCGACAGCTGCTCGATGAGGTTGAGAAGCGCCCTTCCATCGCCATCGGCCATCTCGATCAGCGCGGCCCGTGCGTCAGCGGTCAGCGGCAGCGCATGGCCAAGCTCCACCTCGGCGCGCCGGGCCAGTCGCTCCAGCTCATCCGGTGACAGGCGATGGAGCATGACCACCTGTGCCCGGCTGAGCAGCGCGGCGTTCAGCTCGAAGGAGGGGTTCTCGGTCGTCGCGCCCCCCAGCACGATGGTGCCGTCCTCCATAAGGGGGAGGAAGCCGTCCTGCTGGGCGCGGTTGAAGCGGTGGATCTCGTCCACGAACAGAAGTGTGCCCTGTCCTGCGCGCGCGCGGGTGCGGGCAGCATCGAAGACCCGGCGCAGTTCGGCCACCCCCGAGAACACTGCGCTGATCTGTTCGAAATGAAGCCCGCTCTCCCGGGCCAGCAGGCGCGCGATCGTGGTCTTGCCGACGCCGGGCGGCCCCCAGAGGATGACAGATCCGGGGCGCGCGCCCGACAGCATCGCCGCAAGCGGCCCGTCCGGGGCGAGGGCGGCCTCCTGTCCGACCACGTCGGCAAGCCGGACCGGCCGCAGCCTGTCGGCCAGTGGGCGAAGCGCGCCCGGGTTCGTTGCGGGCGTTTCGTCGCGATCAAAGAGATCGGGCATCGCCGCCCCCTAGAGCCGGAAACGCAGGCTGACCCGCCGGCCTTCGCGCAGCAGATCGAGGGTCCAGTTCCGGCCCCTGGCCCTCGCGGCGCGCACAAGGTCATCGGTATCTGCCACGGGTGCAGCGTTCACGCCCAGCAGGATGTCCCCAACCACCAGCCCGGTGCGCGATGCGATGTCACGCAAACCGATGACGAGAACGCCCGATGCATCGAGGGGCAGCCCGTATTCGGTGATCACGGCGGGGTTGATGGTGACCGCCGTCAGGCCACGCAGTGGCGTTTCGCCGACGATCGTGACCTCGGCCCGGGGAGGTGTCTCGGGCGGGCGCACCATCGGCACGCGCACGCTCAGCCGCCTGTCCCCGCGCAGCGCCTCTATCTCGGCGTCGTTTCCAAGTCCGTGCACCGTCATCCGGAACAGAAGCTCCGCAGGAACGTTCACCGGCTGACCCTCGAAGGACACGATCACGTCGCCCACCTGCAACCCGGCCACAGCAAGGGGGCTGTCGGGGCGCATATCGGCCAGGATCACGCCTTCGGGCCGGGGAAGACCAAGGCTGTCGGCGAGGGTGCCGTCGACCGGTTGACCGACCGCACCCGCCCATGGGCGCACAAAGCGCCGCTCTCCGGCCTCGGCCTGTTCGACGAAGCGCGCCACAAGGTTTGACGGAATGGCAAAGCCGATCCCCTGAGAGCCGCCCGAGCGGGTGAGGATCGCCGTGTTGATGCCGACGAGGCGGCCCCGCATGTCCACCAGCGCACCGCCCGAATTGCCCGGATTGATCGCGGCATCGGTCTGCAGAAAATAGGAGCGCGCGCCCAGGGTGGCGATGCCTGCCCGCGCCAGGCCCGAGACGATCCCGGCGGAAACCGTCTGCCCGATACCGAAAGGGTTGCCGATGGCCAGCACAAGATCGCCGACCTCCACCGCATCCGAATCGGCCAGCCCCAGCGCTGGCAGATCGCGCGCACCGATCAGGCGCAGCACGGCAAGGTCGCTTTCCTCATCGGCCATGACGATCTCGGCGTCGTATTCGCGCCGGTCGGCAAGGATCACCCTTATCTGCGTGGCCCCGCCCACCACATGGGTGTTGGAAATCACGATCCCCTCAGGGGACAGGATGACGCCAGACCCCAGCGAGTTCTGGACCCTTGGGCGGGCATCACCGAAATCACGGAAGAACTGGCCGAAGAACGGATCGTCGGCGAAGGGGCTGAACCGCTCTGCCACCACGCGGCGGGCGTAGATGTTCACCACCGCAGGCGCAGCCTCGCGCACCACCGGCGCGTAGCTCAGGCGCACCTCAGCCTGCGAGGCGGGAGCGCGCGTGTCGGCTATGGCGGCGGGCGACAGCGTGATCACGAGGCCCAGCCAGAGCAGGGCAAGGGCAGATCGGACGAGAGGGGCGGTTGTGCGCATGGGGGGGACACCCGGGCTTTCGCGCCAGTATGCGCCCCCGCCCCTGACGGTTCAACCGCCGCGTCTCATGCCTCGACGGCTTCGGCCGCCTCTTCGCGGGCCCGGTCGGATGCGCCCTTCGCGTCGGGGTCGCGATCGACAAACTCGATGATCGCCATGGGTGCCATGTCGCCGTAGCGAAAGCCCGCCTTGAGCACACGGACATAGCCGCCCGTCCGCTCCTTGTAGCGGGGGCCAAGCACCTCGAACAGCTTGGCCACATAGGCATCCTGCTTGAGCCGGGCCGCGGCCTGACGGCGGGCATGCAGATCGCCACGCTTGGCCAGTGTGATCAGCTTCTCGACGATCGGGCGCAGTTCCTTGGCCTTTGGCAGGGTGGTCTTGATCTGCTCATGCTCGATGAGGCTGCCGGCCATGTTGGCAAAGAGCGCCTTGCGGTGCTCATGGGTTCGGTTGAGGCGGCGATATCCGCGGGCGTGGCGCATGGGTAACTCCTATCATTTTACTTTGTCCGGTGGCGCCTGCGGAGCGCCACTCTCCTTGGGGCAGGATGCCCGGGGGCCGGGG
>JAFIEC010000332.1 GCA_020832725.1 Paracoccaceae bacterium
CGGTGATCAGCAGTGCCGCAGGCAGCCGCGGGTCGGGCGGGACGCCCGAGCGAGGGGGTGTCGCGGGTGGCAGGCCCTCGGGCTCGGTATGGTCGAGTGGGCGGATGTCCCGCGCAAGATCGGCCTCTCGCGGGGTGAAGCGGCCATCCGTGAAGCGGGCGATGTTCCATGCCTCGGCCCGATACGCCTTGCCCCGCGTATGCAGGCCCGCCACCCAGCGCCAGCCCAGCGTGTTGGAGGCGGGATCTCCGTCAAGCAGGTGGCGCAGGAAGAAATCCGCGCCGATCCGCCACGGCAGGCCAAGGGTGAAGATCCAGATGGAGGCGAACCACATGCGGGCATGGTTGTGCAGATAGCCCGTCTCTACAAGCTCCTGCGCCCATGCATCGAAACATGCCAGCCCCGTCGCGCCGGCCTCTGCCGCCGCGACCCGCCGGGCAAGGCGGCGGTCGCGCTCCAGCGCGGCAAGGTCCTGGGCAAGGCCGGTCACACAGGATTGCCAGACGGAGGGCCGGTGCTCCAGCCAGCCCTTGAAATATCCCCGCCAGAACACCTCCTCGATGAATTTTCCGGCACTCTCCGCCCCGTGGGCGGCAAGGGCGGCCTGCACCGCCCCGGTCTCGGTAACCAGACGGCGGCGGATGAACGGAGAGAGGCGCGAGACATGCGCATGTCTTCCCGGGCCGTGATCGAAGTTTCGGCAGCGGGCATATCGGATGCCAATGGCCGGCACGAAGTCGCGCATCAGCGCCTCGCCCCGTTCCCGCGTCGCCTTGTCGAAATCCGTCATGCCCGATCCGCCCATGCCGCAGCGACGGAGATGTTGCGCGCGACGCGGATTTCAAACGCGGTGTGGTGCCGTCGCCAACCGGAACGAGTGGATGACCTGCGGAGGACATGGGGCCATGGTTCTGCCGAACCTGCCCGTGGCACCCGCCATGGCAGACCGGCCGCCGCGCTGGTCGCTGCTCAATGTGTCCACGCACCGCGGCGGTTGGTGGCGAAGTTCTCGCCATAGCCCATCGGGCGTATGTTCAGCTTGCGCTTCTTCGGCTCGGTCACCGTCGCCTCGATCCCGTGGTGGCGGGCGTATTCAAGGGCCGCCTCCTTGCTGGGGAAGGTCATCCTTACCTGTGCCTGGGTGTCATCCGAACTTGTCCAACCCATGAGAGGGTCGATCTGCCGGGCGGAAGCGGGCGCGAATTCCAGAACCCAGTCGCGGGTGCGCGCGGTGCCGGATTGCGTCGCGGTACGGGCAGGGCGGTAGATGCGGGCGCGCATGCGTTCACCTGAAGTGGCGGATGGGACAGGTTGCGTTATGATGCTTGCGGGGCCGCCATTCAAGACGCAGTCACATGTCGGGTTCGGATCGGGTGCGCAGGAACGGTTGCCGCATGCGCCGTCGGAGCGAGATGGGGTGGGGTGTGCCGACGCAAACGACAACCGTTGAGCTGCTTGCAGGAACAGACTAAGCCGAGTCGATGAAACAAGACAAGAACAAATGACGCCTCATGCGTGCAGACATGGATAAGATGCAACCCAAAGTTTCAATCATCTGTTTACCGATCCACGGAGCTTCCGGATGAGCCAGACCGAAACGGCCGCCCTGCCCATCGGGACACGGCCGCAGCGCGACAAGCTGGACGGGGGGCGGCGCTTTGTCCTGCAAGCCGATTTCAGCCCGGCCGGGGATCAGCCCGCGGCCATCCGCGAGCTGTCGAGCGGCCTTGCGGGCGGTGAGCGCAACCAGGTGCTTCTGGGGGCTACCGGCACCGGCAAGACCTTCACCATGGCGAGCATCATCGCCGAAACGCAGCGGCCGGCGATCATCCTTGCGCCGAACAAGACATTGGCAGCCCAGCTGTACGGAGAGTTCAGGGGCTTCTTTCCCGAAAACGCGGTCGAGTATTTCGTGAGCTACTACGATTACTACCAGCCCGAGGCCTATGTGCCGCGCACTGACACGTATATCGAGAAGGAATCCCAGATCAACGAGCAGATCGACCGCATGCGCCACTCCGCCACCCGCGCCCTGCTGGAGCGGGATGACGTGATCATCGTCGCCTCGGTCTCGTGCATCTACGGCATCGGATCGGTCGAGACCTATGGCGCGATGACCCAGGACCTCGAGGCCGGGCGCAGCTATGACCAGCGCCGGGTCGTGGCCGATCTGGTGGCCCAGCAATACAGGCGCAACGATCAGGGCTTTCAGCGCGGGGCCTTCCGGCTGCGCGGGGATGTGCTGGAGATCTGGCCCGCCCATCTGGAGGATCGCGCGTGGCGGCTGTCGTTCTTCGGCGAGGAACTGGAGAGCATCGTGGAATTCGATCCCCTGACGGGCGCGCGCACCGGCAGGATGGAGAAGACACGGATCTATGCGAACAGCCATTACGTGACCCCCCGCCCGACATTGCAGCAGGCGATGAAGGGTATCCGGGCCGAGCTGGCCCAGCGGCTGGACCAGATGGTGAAGGAGGGACGGCTGCTCGAAGCGCAACGGCTGGAGCAGCGCACCAATTTCGACCTCGAGATGCTGGAGGCCACAGGCGTCTGCAACGGTATCGAGAACTACTCGCGCTATCTGACGGGCCGCGCCCCCGGCGAGCCGCCGCCGACATTGTTCGAGTACATCCCCGATCACGCCATCGTCTTTGCCGACGAAAGCCACGTGACCGTTCCGCAGATCGGCGGCATGTATCGCGGCGACTACCGGCGCAAGTTCACCCTGGCCGAGCACGGGTTCCGGCTGCCCTCCTGCATGGACAACCGGCCCCTGAAGTTCGAGGAATGGGATGCGATGCGCCCGCAGTCGGTGTTTGTCAGCGCCACCCCGTCGGCCTGGGAGCTGGAGCAGGCGGGGGGTGTCTTTGCCGAGCAGGTCATCCGCCCCACCGGCCTGATCGATCCGGAGGTTGAAGTGCGCCCCGTCGCCATGCAGGTGGACGACCTTCTGGACGAGATCCGAAAGGTCGCGGCGCGCGGCCTGCGTGTTCTGGCGACGGTGCTGACCAAGCGCATGGCCGAAGACCTGACCGAATACCTGCACGAACAGGGCACCCGCGTGCGCTACATGCATTCCGACATCGACACGATCGAGCGGATCGAGATTCTGCGCGACCTGCGGCTGGGCGCCTTCGACGTGCTGGTCGGCATCAACCTGCTGCGCGAGGGGCTTGATATTCCCGAATGCGGGCTGGTCGCCATCCTGGACGCCGACAAGGAGGGGTTCCTGCGCTCGGAAACCTCGCTGATCCAGACCATCGGGCGTGCCGCCCGCAACGCTGATGGCCGGGTGATCATGTATGCCGACCGGATCACCGGCAGCATGGAGCGCGCCATGGCCGAGACGAACCGGCGCCGCGCCAAGCAGGTGGCGTGGAACGAGGAACATGGCATCACGCCCCAGACCATCCGCAAGAATGTCGAGGACGTTCTGTCGGGGCTCTGGTCGGGCGACACAGACATGGCCAGGGTCACGGCCCGGGTGGATGTGCCGCTGATGGGCCCGAACCTTGCCGCGCACCTCGAAGGGCTGCGCGGGCAGATGATGAAGGCTGCCGAGAATCTCGAATTCGAAGAGGCCGCCCGCCTGCGCGACGAGATCAAGCGACTGGAAACGGTGGAGCTTGCGGTGTCCGACGACCCGCTGACCCGACAGTCCGCCGTGGACGAGGCGGTGGAAGAGGCCACCCGCGCCCGCGGCCGCAGCACCGCAGGCCGCCCTGGCCAGCGCGGCGGTGTGAAGCGGAGGGGGAAGGGCCGCTAGTCCTTACGAGAACGACCGCGCGCCGTCTGCCGCACCCGGACAGGTCGCCGTGGCCTGAGAGGCAGCAGCGCAGGTCGCGGGCTGCGCCTAGGCGCGGCGGTGGGTTGCCGCTGTCAGCGCAGCACGGTCATAGATCCCCGACACCAGATCGAGCATCTGGGCGGCATCGGTGAAGCTGGCCTCCGGTTCTCCGATCCGGGCCAGAAGGCTGACAAGCAGTTCGCGCCGGGCGCGGGCATAGCGGTCGGTGACGGCGCGTCCCTCTTCGGTGACCGAATAGACGACGCCCGTGCGCGACGCCCCCTCGCGCATGACAAGCCCGGCCTTGATCAGCTTGCGAAGGCCATACTGGATGTTCGGAATATCCTCGCGGTTGGTGAGGCGTGCCAGCTCCTTCACGGATTTCGGGCGGTCGTTCATCCGCACCACATGCAGAAGCGCATTCTCGGGCCCGCTTGCCTGCAGCCCGGAACTGAGCGCGAGGCATTCCGCCTGCCAGCGCCCGAAGCTCTCGAAGGCGCGCATCAGTGCATATTCAAGCTCGGTCAGCCGCACCTCCAGGGGAGCCTCGGCCAGGTGCCAGCGCCGATCAAGATCGGCGGATCGCGTCGGCCCGGCTGATTCGCTGTGCGTGTCGCTGGTCTTTCCCATGCCAACACCATGACTCCAATGAACTTTGCTTCAAGGGTGAATTTTAGATTGATTTTCGAACCATAAATCACTGTGATGGTGCCATCAAAAACAAATCCAAGGGAGTCTCACCATGCGCGCGTTCCTCTCCGGCGATCACTTCAAGCTGGGCACCTTCTCCACCAATTGTTCCTCGGGCATGACCGTGACAAAGGTCGATCAGCGTTGGGACAACAGCTGGGAAAACAACCTGCGGCTGGGCCGCATGCTCGATGATGCGGGCATCGACTTCATGCTGCCCATCGCGCGCTGGATCGGTTACGGCGGCGAGACGGATTTTCACCACAACGTGCTGGAAACGATGACCTGGGCGACGGCGCTGGTCGCCTCGACCCGCCGGATCACGGTCTTTGCCACGATGCATGCCGCAGCCAATCATCCCGTGGTGGTGGCCAAGCAGATCGCGACCGCCGACCATGTGGGCCGGGGGCGCATCGGGCTGAACATCGTGGCCGGCTGGAACCGGCCCGAATACGAGGCCCTTGGCCTGACGCTGCCCGACGACCACGAGACCCGCTATGCCTACGCGCAGGAGTGGTTCGACGTGATCCAGAAGCTCTGGACCAGCACCGAGCGGTTCGACTGGGAGGGCCGCTTCTTCAACCTCAAGGGTGTTCTGGGCGCGCCGCGCCCTGTGGATGGGCGCCCGCCCATCTTCAATGCAGCCGGTTCGGGCCAGGGGCGCGTGTTTGCAACCGACAACGCCGACTTTCTCTTTACCCCGGCCATCGATCTTGAACGGAGCGTGGACGAGGTGCGCGAGATCCGCGAGCAGGCGGCCGCCAAGGGGCGCAAGGTGGGGGTGCTCACCTTTTCGCATGTCTGCTGCCGCCCGACCGAGGCCGAGGCGCGGGATTACCACGAGTGGTATGCCTCGCAGAATGCCGACTGGGAGGCGGTGGACAATCTGATCGCGCTGCAGTTCGCCAATGCCCAGAGTTTTCCACACGATCTGCTGGCGCTGATCCGCGACCGGATGGCGGCGGGGCATGGTGGCTATCCTCTCATCGGTACGCCCGATCAGGTTGCCGATGGTATCGAACGGCTTGCCGCGGCCGGGTTTGCGGGCAGCACTTTGTCCTTCCTCGACTATGCCGAGGAGTTCCCCTACTTCCGCGACGAGGTGCTGCCGCGTCTCGTGGCCAGGGGATTGCGCCCGGAGCCCGAGGCAGAGGTGCAGGCTGCGGAATAGGGTCTCCGGCCGGGGCGGGGCCTAGAGCAGCGCCAGCCCCGCCCCCCCGGCTGCACCAAGGCCCACCACCCCCCATGGCGGCCGCCGCCAGACCGTCAGGCCCCCGAGGCCGGCCAGTGCCAGGGCAAGGTCGCGCATGTCGCCCACCGCGCCGGTGAAGACCGGTGTGTAGAGGGCTGCCGCCAGGATACCCACCACAGCCGCATTCGCACCCTGCATCGCGGATTGTGAAGGGCCGATCTGGCGGAACCTGTCCCAGCAGGGTAGGACGCCGATCAGGATCAGGAAGCCCGGCAGAAAGACCGCGCCGAGTGCCAGCAATGCCCCGGCGATGCCACCCGGCCCGGTGTCGAGCACGGTGCCCAGATAGGCTGCGAAGGTGAACAGCGGCCCCGGCACCGCCTGGGCGGCTCCATAACCTGCAAGAAAGACCTCCGGCGACACCCAACCGGGGGCCACCACTTCGGTCTGCAGCAGCGGCAGCACCACATGACCGCCCCCGAACACCAGCGCGCCAGCCCGGTAGAAGGCATCGAACAGGGCGGGGACCTGTCCCATGCCTGCCGCCAGCGGCAGCACGACCAGCAGCCCGGCAAAGGCGCACAGGGCCGCGATCGCCTGCATGCGGCTGATAGGTATCGGCATGAATGTCTCCACCGCACGCGCCTCTCCGCGCTTGAGGGAGAGCCCCGCGATCGCGCCCAGAGCGATCGCCCCCACCATGCCGGCGGCCCCCGGAACAAAGGCCAGCCAAGCCACGGCGCCCACGGCGATGCCTGCCCTTGGGCCGTCGGGGCACAGGGCGCGGGCCATGCCCCAGACGGCATGCGCCACAATGGCGACGGCCACGATCCGCAGGCCCGCCAGCGCGCCCGCTCCGAATGGCCCCTCGATCGCCGCCGCCGTCATCGCAAAGGCCATCAGGATCAGCGCGGAGGGCAGGGTGAAGGCCAGGAAGGCCGCAAGTGC
>JAFIEC010000416.1 GCA_020832725.1 Paracoccaceae bacterium
TGGCGAGGAAGGCGATCAGGGAGACGCCGAGCCCCACATCAAGGAATTCACGCCGCAATGTTACGGCCGCTGTCAGCGCGCAGGCCGCCACGGCAAGACCAGTGAGCATGTCGAGGGCGATGAACCGGTCGGCATAGCCCGGCCCGACGATCATCCGCACGGCGGCGCCGATCAGCGCGACGACCAGAATCACGAGCAGAAAGACAGCCGTCCCGGTCACGAAAGCATCGATGGATTCAAACATCTTCGATCCTCCGGATCAGCCCTTCGAAAGTGCCCTTGATATCCTGCGCCACCGCTTCGGTGCCGGGATTGTCGAGCACATGGACATAGAGCGTCTTGCGGTCTTCGGAGACATGCAGCGACGTCGTTCCGGGCGTCAGCGATACCATGTTGGCGAGTGTTGCGATGCCCAGATCCGTGCGCAGATCGAGTGGCACCGCCACCACGGCGGGCTTGAGGCTCTCCAGCGGTGAGACAGCCGCGATCGCCACCCGCGAGGCTGACTGGATCAGCGCAATGATGAAGACCACGAAGAGCTGGCCCAGAAGCAGCAAGCGAAGCGGATTCAACAAAGCCATCACCGAACCTCCTCTTCAACGCCTTCGGCCGCACCGTTTTCGATGATATCCGCCTCGATCGCTTCCCCGCTGATCAGCGCGCCCGCTTCCGCTGCAGCCTCGGCACCGAAGACCGGAGCGATATAGAGGGGCGGATCGACCAGAACCTCACCGGCATCGCGGGCGAACGTAACGAAGGGCTCTGCGAACAGGCCGATGGTCATTGTCACCGCGCCGAGCATCACGATCGGGATGATGAAGGCGACGGGCACGTAGCGCCGGCGTGAGGGCTTGACCGGCGAGGCCTTCCAGAAGGCCTCCATCCAGATCTTCATCATCGAGAACAGCGTCAGTACGCCCACGACCAGTGCCACGGCCGCAAGCCCGTAATATTCCGCCCGCAAGGATGCATCGATGACCAGGAACTTGGCCCAGAAGCCCGATAGTGGTGGCAGGCCCGCGAGCGAGAGCGCCGGGATCAGGAAGAGCACCGCGAGCCAGGGATGCGATTTCAGCAATCCGCCGGTCTTGCGCAGATCATCCGAGCCCCCCGCCGCGCGGATCGCGCCCGCAAGCAGGAACAGGTTCGCCTTCACGATGATGTGGTGGATGATGTAGAAGGCCGCGCCCGCCCAGGCGATCGGCGTCGCGATCGCGAGCCCCATCAGCATGTAGCCGATCTGGCTGATGATGTGGAATGACAGAATGCGCCGGATGTTCCACTGCACCGCCGCGCCGAACACGCCGGTGATCATCGTCATCGCCGCGATGAAGGTGAAGACGTAGCGCAGCGTATCGCCCTCGATCAGGAAGAGCAGCGTAAAGGTGCGGAAGGTGGCATAGACACCCACCTTGGTGAGCAGGCCGGCGAAAATCGCCCCCACCGCGAAAGTCGCGGTATGATACGAGGCCGGCAGCCAGAAGAAGAGCGGGAACAGGCCGGCCTTGATGGCGAAGGCCGCGAGAAACAGCATCGCCGCCGTCATCAGGCCCGGCGTCATCGTCATGCCGGGCAGGACGCGCGCCAGATCGGCCATGTTCAGCGTGCCGGTGGCGCCATAAAGCAGCGCGAGGCCGATCAGGAACAGGATCGTGCCGAACAGGTTGAGGATCCCGTATTTGATGGTGCCGTCGAGCTGCTCCCGGCTGCGGCTGATCACCAGCAGGCCGAGCGAGGTGACCAGCATCACCTCGAACCAGACATAGAGGTTGAAGGCGTCGCCGGTGAGGAAGGCGCCGTTCACGCCCGTGATCATGCCATGGAAGAGCGGATAGAAACCCGCCCGCTCATGGCGTGCACGCACGTCATAGAAGCCGAAAATCCCGACTGTCAGCGCCAGCAGGCCGGTAATCGCCACCAGCGCCGCAGCCAGTGGATCGGCCACAAAGCTGATGCCGAAGGGCGGGGCCCAGCCGCCGAACTGCTTGGCGATGACGCCATGCTCCACAACGGTCATGGTCAGCTTCACGGATGCCGCGAAGAGCAGGACCAGACCGATAAAGCTGATGATGCGCTGGGCTTTGATATTGTACCAGAAACAGGCCGCGAGCGCCGCCGTCATGATCGGGATCAGGACGGGCCAGAGCAGATCCAGCTGGTCAGCCATTGGTTTTCACCTCGTCGCTCTTCTTGCCGGCGGCAGCGGGTTCTTCAGCAGGTTTGACGGCCGGTTCCGGCCTTCCGCCGGGCGGCAGGAAGGGCGAGCCCATATCTTCCGCCGCCGTCATCTCGCGCGCATCGAGCGTGTCGAGGCGCTTGTAGGCGGCGACCAGCAGCGCCACGGCGAAAGCAGTGAGCGCGAAGCCGATGACGATCGCCGTCAGCGCCAGCGCCTGTGGCAGCGAGTTTGCGGCATCCAGCGCGAGCTCCTGGTCGCCCAGCGGAATCACCGCCGGCACCATCGAGCCGATGCGCCCGGAGAAGAAGATCAGGAAGATCGCACCATTGGTCAGGAGCGCAAGGCCCAGGATGATGCGCACCACATGGCGCGAGAGCATCAGATAGAGCCCGCAGCCCGAATAGGCGGCGATCGCGGCAGCGTAGAGGAAAGTCATCCCTGATCCTCTTCGTAGAGGCGGAACATGAATGAGAGCACCCCGCCGATGACGACGAAATAAACCCCGATATCGAAGACGAGCGTGGTGCCGAGCTTGAGATCGAACAGGCCGAGCGGCACTTCCAGCCATTGATGCTGGAGATAGGAACCGTTCAGGAAGACGCCCGGCAGCCCGCTCACAGCGGCGAGCACCAACCCGACGCCCATCAGCACTGCCGGATGAATCCGCAGCATCTTGCGGGCATCGTCGACACCGGCGGCGAAGGCGAGCGTCGCGAAAGCCGCCGCGCCCATCAGGCCGCCGATGAAGCCGCCGCCCGGCTCGTTATGGCCCCGCAGCAGGATCCAGAGCGAGACCACGACCATGGCAATGAAGAAGATCCGCGTCGAGGCAACGAGAATGATGGAACGCATGGTTCAGCCCTCCTTTGCCGGAGTGGCTGCCGGCTTCTTCTTCGCGACATTGTTGCGGCGTAACAGCGCCCAGGCACCGAGCGCCGCGAAGGCCACCACCGCGATCTCGCCGAAGGTGTCGAGCGCGCGGAAATCGACCAGCACGACATTGACCACGTTGCGCCCGAAAGCCTCGGTGTAGCTCACTTGAGCGAAATAGTCCGGGATCACCGGGTTGAACGGCACCGCCTCGACCCAGAGCACGGCGGCAAAGATCGTCACCGCAAACACCACGGCGAGCCCGGCATCGTAGCGCCGCTCACCCGGTGTGCGCGTCTTGGTGAACATCAGCGGCAGGCGCAGGAGCACCGCCGTGACGATCACCACGAACAGCGTCTCCACCGAGAACTGGGTCAACGCCAGATCCGGCCCGCCATTGAGCAGGAACACGAGCGCCAGTCCGTAACCGGCAAGGCCCACACCGATGATCGCGGTGACGAGCGAGGTGGTCAGCGCCGCAACGAAGCAGCCGACGATGATCAGGCTGACCACGCCGACCATGTAGATGTTGAATTCGTGATGATTCACGCTCGGGAAGACCGGGCCGTCGCCCGCGAGCAGGGCATAGACCATGAAGAAGGTCACCACCGTGGCGATCACAGCCGTATAGATGCGCAGATCACCGTTCTGCAGCCGCAGCGTCGACAAGCGCTCGAGTTCATGCGTGTTGTCGAGCACCCAGTAATAGCCGCGATCGTCGAATAGCCGGTCGAAGATGCGCCGCCGGCGCAGGGCAACATGGATCGGATCCCAGTATTTCGCCACCAGCAGGCCGAGTGCGACCACGAGCACCGAGAGCGCCAGCATCGGCGTGAAGCCGTGCCAGAGATAGAACGAGACATCGAGCGGCTCGCCGTAGATGGCGGAGGCGGCAGGCTGGATCAGGCTGGTGGCGACGAGGCCGGGAGCCAGACCGAAGAGCAGGCCGATCAGGCCGAGCGCGACCGGGCCGACCGTCATCCCGGTCGCCTCACCGTGATGCACATGCAGCTCCCGCCGCGCCGGGCGGAAGAAGGGACGCATCACCACCACAACGGCGATCGCCACCATCACCGTGTTGACGAGA
>JAFIEC010000335.1 GCA_020832725.1 Paracoccaceae bacterium
CGCCCGGTGGGCCGGAACTGGAACGTGCCCTGACGGCCTGGGGCTTCGATTCCGCCGCGGTCACGGGGCTGACGGGCAGCTCAGGCTGAACCCTTCAGCGGCACCCCATCAGGAGCCAGGCGCGCGGCACGTGCCGGAAGCTTCTGCATGATGGCGCGCCGCTCCGTGGCACCAAGGCGCGACCAGATCGCGATTTCGTCAAGGCTGCGCAGGCAGCCACGACACAGCCTGCTGGCCGGATCGATGGTGCAGATGCGGATACAGGGGCTGTCGGCGTCGCTCATCCCTGCACGGCTCCCGAAAGATGGCGCAGCCGATCCAGCGCGCCCTGCAGGATGAAGCCCGCCGCCACATGGTCGATCACCTCGGCCCGCCTGCGTCTGGAGGTGTCGGCCTCCAGCAAAGCACGCTCGGCCGCCACGGTGGACAGCCGCTCGTCCCAGAAGGTGATCGGCGCATCCGTCAAATGCGAGAGATTCCTCGCAAAGGCGCGGGTCGATTGTGCGCGCGGCCCCTCGGAGCCGTCCATGTTGCGCGGCAGGCCCAGCACGAACCCGCCCGCGCCGCGTGCCCGCGCAAGGGCCAGCAGGGCCGCTGCATCGGCCTGAAACCGCGTGCGACGCAGGGTGCTGTCAGGCGTGGCGATGCTGCGGCGTCGGTCGGACACCGCGATTCCGATGGTGCGCGTGCCAAGATCCAGGCCAAGCAGCGCCGTATCGGCCCCCCGCGCCATCACGGCCTCTGCGAACTCGGCGATATCCTCGTGGATCACTCCGCCAGCCCCGCTTCGCGCGATGCCGCATCCAGCACCTCCATCGAGCGGGCATCGGCGGCGAAATGGGTGCGCGCCTCGGCAAGGATCGTGGTGGCACGCTCCTCTTCGCCCAGAACCGACAACGCCATGATCAGCCGCGCCCAGTCGGCGGCCGTCCCGCCTTCATCGGCCAGACGGGCGGCAAGGCCGTCCACCATGCCGCGCACCATGGCCTCGCGCTCCTCCTCCTCCATCTCGGCGGCTGCGGCCATCTGTTCAGGGGTCGGGCCGGATTGCGCCGCCTCGTCCTGCACCGGGCCGGGGGCCGCCGAGGCATCGGGGGTGCGCGCGGGCACCAGATCGCCCGGCTCGAACCGCAGGCCCGCCATCATCGCCACACCCGGTATCTGCTCGCGGATCGGCGGCATCCACGGCGCATCGGGCCTGCTGTCGCGGGCCAGCGCCACCCACATGTTGTAGGCTTGGGCCGGACGCCCGGTCTGGGCCAGCATCAGCCCGGTATAGTAGCGCGCGCGCCCGTCCCTCGGCTCCAGCGCCAGCGCCATTGCCAGCACGCCCTCGGCCTGGGGCGAGACATAGCCGCGTGTCGCGAGGATCATCAGTTCCGCCAGATCCGACAGGTCAGAGGCGCGCATGTCCGGCCCCAGCAGGGACACCACCCGTTCCTGCGCCTGCCGCGCGGCGGCAAAGCGGCCAAGGCCCGCCTCATGGCGCACAAGCAGGCGATTGCCTTCCAGATCGTCGGGAAAGGCGCGCATCCGCTCCCGCAACTGGGCAACAAGGTCGAGGTATTCGTCGCTGAACCCCTCGCGCCGTTCGGGCTCGGGCCCAAGCTGGGCCTCGGCTTCGGACTGGCTCATCCGGGTGCGCCGCTGCTCCTCCAGTTCGGCCAGACGCATCACCAGCGGCTGATCCTCCTTGCCGGGCGCACCCACGGCGACATAGGTGCCGACCCCACCCGCCAGCACGGCCAGCGCCACGACGACCGCCATGGCCCGTGTCAGCCCCTCGGGCTGTCCGGGCCGCGCCGCAGCGTCGGCACCCTCGCGCGCCTCCTCGCGGTCAAGCTCCAGAATGCGGCGCGAAATCTCGATGCGCGTCCGCTCTGCGTCCTCCGCCGATAGCAGACCCCGCGCCCGATCCTTGTCAACCTCGCGCAGCTGGTCGCGATAGACACCCAGGTCATAGGCGCGCGCGGCAATGCCGTCGGCGCGGGTGCGGATCAGCACCAGCGCAAGCAGGAATGCCACCATCGCCGCCATCAGCCCGGCGATCACCCAGAAGCCAATCATGATCACTCCATTCGTCTTCAGCCCCGACATAACCGCTTGCGCCTGTCGGGCCAAGTGCAGCCGGGGGGGCGCGGCAAAGCGCAGCGGGCCGGGCCCTGCGATGCTGCACATGCAAAGGCCAGCTCCCGCGGAGGCTTTCGTTTTCTGCATGGCAGCATTTCCACATTGTGCCTACTCGGCAGGCGGTAGGGGGTCTATCTGCCCATCAACGCAACAACCACTCACGGAGAGACCCATGTCCAAAGAACCCTTCACCTACGACCCGACCGACCCGCTGTCCCATGCCGAACTGATGCGCCGCGCCCACGAGATGCGGGCCGAGGTCGTCCGGGACGGCCTGATCGCGATGGCCCGCTGGGTCCGCGCACGCTTCGCCGCTCGCGGCACTGCAGCAAACGTCGGCCGCGCCGCCTGAGGCGAAACGCGACCAGACCTTGCGCAAGGGGTCGGGGAAACCCGGCCCCCTTCGCGTTCCGGTCGGGCCAAGGCCTGCCCGGCAATTGCCCCGACCGGGCCCATCTTCCGCCGCAATCACCCGTCATCTTCATCCCATCGAGCAAATTGACGGCAATAACGCCGCGACAAATCCGCGAAATCGCGGGAGGTGAATGTGATGAGTACAAGATGGATTGCCCTGCTCATGGCGGGGCTGGTGACAGCCGGCTGCGCGCAACCCGACATCGTGTCGCGTGATGCCCCCTTCACCGAACCTGGCCAATCGACCATGAGCGCGCGCGCCGCCACCTTCGAGGTCGCGGAAATCGCCGTGGTCGTGCCCGAAGAGCTGAGCGTCAGCGAGGCCAACAGCTTCTTTCCCGATGCCGATATCGTCTGGCGCGGTGATCCGCTGGGTGACCGCCACGAGCAGGTGCACGGTATCCTGTCCGACGCTCTCATGCTGGCGGGCGAGGGGCTTTCGGGGCCCGAACGCATCCGCGTCGAGATCAAGCTGGAGAGGTTCCACGCCCTGACACAGAAGGCGCGCTATACCACCGGCGGGCTGCACAATATCCGCTTTGTGCTGCAATTGCGCGACCTGGCGACGGGCGACCTGATCGGTGAACCGACCCGGGTGAACGCAAGCCTCATCGCCTATGGCGGCCAGCGGGCCATCGAGGCCGATGCGCGCGGAGAAACCCAGCGCGTGCGGATCACCCGGCACGTGGCCGATGTGGTGCGCGCGCATCTGGGCGCGCCGCCGCTGGGCCTGCCCCTGCCCGAGGGTCACGCCATCGCCGATGCCCGGCCCGCGCCCGCTCCGGCGCCCGATACCGGCGCGCCCGGCTGAACCAGGCCCGGCGCGTCCGGCGGCACGAGGGGGCGCAAGCCCCCTCTTTGGGCTTCCGCCCGGGGGCAGCTTGGCCTAAGGCGGGCAGCATGAACACGTCGTCCGTCCAAGGCCCCCTGCCCCAGGTACGCCTGCGCCCCAAGGCCCCCGCGCGGGCCTTGCGCTTCGGCGCGCCCTGGGCCTATGCCGATGACATCGTGATGGACCGTCGCACCCGGGCGATTGCCCCTGGCAGCATCGTCGCCCTGGTGGATGATGGCCGCGCGCCCATCGGCCTTGCCGCCTTCAACCCGGTCTCGAGGATCGCCGCCCGCCTGCTGACCCGCGACAGCGACGCCGACATCGATGCCGACTGGATCGCCGCGCGGATCGCCCATGCCGCGGCCCTGCGCAACCGGCTCCATCCAGAACCGTTCTACAGGCTTGTCCATGCCGAAGGCGACGGACTGCCCGGGCTCGTGATCGACCGTTTCGGCGACACCGCCGTGGTTCAGCCCAACGCAGCCTGGGCCGATGTCCGGTCGGACGAGATCGCGACGGCGCTTCAGGGGCTGGGGATGGGCAGTGTCTGGCTGAACGCCTCGGGCCGCGCCCGCGGCCTGGAGGGGCTGGACGATATCTCGCGCCCGCTGGCCGGGCCCGCACCCGGCGTGGTGGAGGTGCCGATGAACGGAGCCACCTACATGGCCGATCTGGCGGGCGGGCAGAAGACCGGCCTGTTCTTCGACCAGCGGCCGAACCACGCATTTGCGGCGGCGCTGTCGCGGGGCGGACGGGTGCTCGATCTCTTCAGCCATGTGGGTGGCTTTGCGCTGGCGGCACTCGCTGCGGGAGCGACGCGCGCGCTGGCGGTGGACAGCTCTGCCCCCGCGATCGATCTGGCCGAGGCCGGTGCGCGCACCTCGGGCACGGCCGAGCGGCTGGAGACGCGCCGGGGCGATTGCTTCGAGCTGGCTCAGGCCCTGGCCGCCGAAGGCGCGCTCTTCGAGACGGTGATCTCTGACCCGCCCGCCTTTGCACCCGCAAGGCCAGCGCTTGAGGCGGGGCTTCGCGCCTATGAACGGATCGCCCGCGCTGCGGCTGCGCTCGTGGCTCCGGGGGGCTTTCTCGTGCTGTGCTCCTGCAGCCATGCCGCCGACATGGCGCGCTTTCGCGCGGCCTGCCTGGCGGGCCTGGGCCGCGCCGGGCGCAGCGGCCAGATCCTGCACGTGGGCACTGCGGGGCCCGATCACCCGGTTCACCCGCATCTGGCCGAGACCGGATATCTCAAGGCCCTGTTCCTGCGGCTCGATTGATGCGGGTGCTGCTGGATGCCTGCGTGCTCTATCCTACGATTCTGCGGGAAATCCTGCTGGGCGCGGCGGAACGGGGGCTGTTCACACCGCTATGGTCCCCGCGCCTGCTGGAGGAATGGCGCCGCGCCGCTGCCCGGGCCGGACCGCATGTGGCCGCCCAGGCGACGACCGAGATCGCGCTGCTGGAGGCGTCCTGGCCCGGATCCCTCGTGCATCTGCCCGAAGGGTCCGGTGCGGGCCTCTGGCTCCCCGACCCCGACGATGTCCACGTTCTGGCTGCCGCGGTGGCGGGACGCGCGGACGCGCTGCTGACCGCCAATTCCCGTGATTTTCCCAGCCGGGTGCTGGCCGACCACGGCCTTGCGCGCCTTTCTCCCGACCCGTTCCTGCGCGCCCTTTGGGCCGAAGCCCCCGAGGCCGTGGCCGGAGCCGTGGCCGACGCCCATCGCCGGGCCGAAGTCATCTCGGGCAGCCAGCTTCCGCTTCGCCCCCTGCTGAAGCGCGCAGGCCTGCCCCGCCTGGCACGCGCCCTCTCCGCGCCGGGCTGAACCGCGCGCCGGGCCGCAGCGCGTTGCAACTTGCAACGCGCGACCGGCTGGCCCACAAGGGCCAAAGCTGGCCCCGTAGCTCAACCGGATAGAGCAGACGACTTCTAATCGTCAGGTTGGGGGTTCGAGTCCTCCCGGGGTCGCCAGCAGCCCGGGGTCGCCAGCAGCCTTGCCTCCGCTCGACCTTGCAGCGATTGACAGGCCGGGGCGTGCGGGCTCTGCTGCGGGCGGAGGGTGGATGGACGCACGCAGCATCATCGCGGCAAAGCGCGCAGGCGCGACCTTGTCAGGGTCGGAACTGGGCTGGTTCGCCCGGGGACTTGCGTCGGGTGCGGTGTCGGACGCTCAGGCGGGTGCCTTCGCCATGGCGGTGCTCTGGCGCGGTCTCTCCCGGTCCGAGCGGGTCGCGCTGACACTGGCCATGCGCGACAGCGGGGAGGTGATGCGCTGGGACCTGCCCGGGCCGGTCCTCGACAAGCATTCCACCGGCGGTGTGGGCGATCTGGTCTCGTTGGCGCTGGCGCCCATGCTGGCCGCCTGCGGGGCCTTCGTGCCCATGCTTTCGGGCCGTGGGCTGGGCCACACCGGCGGCACGCTGGACAAGCTGGAAGCGATCCCCGGCTATCGGGCCGAGGCGGATGCAGAGCGTCTGTCGCGTGTGGTGCGCGCGGCGGGCTGTGCGATTGTCGGGGCGACATCGGCACTCGCGCCGGCTGACAGGCGGCTCTATGCGGTCCGCGATGTCACGGCGACGGTGGAGAGCCTTGATCTGATCGTCAGCTCGATCCTGTCGAAGAAGCTGGCAGCAGGGCTGGAAGGGCTGGTGCTGGACGTCAAGCAGGGCTCTGGGGCGTTCCTGCCCGGGGCAGAGGAAGCGCGCGCCCTCGCCACGGCGCTGGTGGAGACAGCCGGCGGCGCGGGGTGCCCGACGGTAGCCTTGATCACCGACATGGACGCGCCTCTCGCCCCGGTGGCCGGCAACGCGCTCGAGGTCGGCTGGGCCTGCGCCTTCCTGTCGGGCGCGCATCGCCACAGCCGTACCGGAGAGGTGACGCTGGCCCTCGGTGAGGCACTGCTGGTGCTGGGCGGTCTGGCACGCAAGGCCGATGAGGCACGCGCACGGCTTCTGGCGGCGCTTGACAGCGGGGCTGCGGCAGAGCGTTTCGGGAAGATGGTTGCGGGGCTGGGCGGGCCTGCCGACCTGATGGAAGCACCGAACCGCCATCTGCCCCGGGCAACAATCGTCCGCGACGTGCCCAGTCGCGGCGCGGGTCATGTCGCCGCAATCGACACCCGCGCACTCGGCCTTGCCGTCGTCGCTCTGGGCGGGGGTCGGGCGCGGGAAAGCGATCCGATAGACCCCGCCGTCGGCCTGAGCGACATCGCCGCCCCCGGCGCGGCGCTGACGCGGGGTGCACCGCTGGCGCGGGTGCACGCCTCCAGTCCGGCGGCTGCCGATGCGGCTGTTGTCGCGGTGCAGGCCGCCTTTTCGCTCGCCGATGCCGCACCACCGGCGCGCCCGCTTGTCTCTGGCCGGGTGGGCTGAGGGGTGGCGCGCGCCTTTCTCGTGGTGCTCGACTCGGTGGGGTGCGGCGGTGCGCCCGATGCGGCGGCCTTCGGAGATGCGGGGGCCAATACGCTTGCTCATATCGCAAGGGCCTGTGCCGATGGGCGGGCCGACGGCGCGGGCCGGGGCGGGCCGCTGCGCCTGCCGCATCTCGACGCGCTGGGGCTGGGCGCCGCCGTCAGGCTGGCCTCGGGTGCGGACATGCCGGGATTTGGTGCCGCGCCCGAAGGGCGCTGGGGTGCGGCGACGGAGCTGTCCCGGGGAAAGGACACCCCATCGGGTCATTGGGAACTGGCCGGCCTGCCGGTGCCGTGGGACTGGCACGTCTTTCCCCGAACCGACCCGGCCTTTCCGCCCGACCTGATGGCAGCGATCGCCCGGGCTGCGGGTACCGCAGGCAGCCTTGGGAACGTCCATGCCTCGGGCACCGAGATCATCGCGCGGCTTGGCGCGGCACATCTCTCCAGCGGCTGGCCCATCGCCTACACCTCGGCCGACAGCGTGCTTCAGATCGCCGCCCATGAAGAGGCCTTCGGGCTGGCGCGGCTGCAGGCGATGTGCGCCGAGCTGGCGCCACGCCTGCACGGAATGCGGGTGGGACGCGTCATCGCGCGCCCCTTCACCGGCACACCGGGCGATTTCCGCCGCACTGCCAACCGCAGGGATTACGCGCTGGCCCCGCCCGCGCCGACCCTGCTGGATCGTGCGGCCGCTGCGGGATACGAGACCCATGCCGTGGGCAAGATCGGCGACATTTTCGCCCATCGCGGCATCACCCACGATCATGGCGGCGGGCCGGATGCCACGTTGATCGACCGGCTGGAGGTCCTGATCGCGGGCGGGGCGGGACCGGACGCCCTTGTTTTCGCCAATCTGGTGGAGTTCGACTCGCTCTATGGTCACCGGCGCGATGTGGCGGGCTATGCCGCCGCACTGGAGCGGTTC
>JAFIEC010000336.1 GCA_020832725.1 Paracoccaceae bacterium
CTTCAGGCGGTGCAACAATATCCTTGTGCAGGCCGAGGATTTCGCCGCCGCCATGGCGGCCATGGCCGCCCTGCGCGGGCCGGTGGATGCCTTCTTCGAGGCGGTGCAGGTGAACGCGCCCTCGGATATCGTGCGGCGCAACCGGCTCTGCCTGCTCAACCGCATCCGCGCCACCTGCCTTGCCGTGGCCGATCTGCGGCGGCTGGAGGGCTGATCCGGCCCTGCGGCAGGCATTGCCGCACGGCCCGGACTGCACGATGCTTGCGTGGGCGGAATGCGGGGCTATCCTTGCGCCCTGACAGGAGTATGCCGTGCCCTTTCGAGAGATCACGCCCGAGGCCGATCTGCCCCGCCTGCGCTATGGCGCGCGGGCCCGTCGCCTGCACCGGCTTGTGGTGCAGGGCCTGCCGGTGCCGCAGGCGGTGGCGCTGTCCATTCCGGCCGTGCGCGAGATGGCCAACGGGCAGATGCCCGACCTTGACCGCCTGCTGGCGCATTTCGGTGCCCGCCCGGTGGTCTCGGTCCGCTCCAGCCCGGTGGAGCCCGATTGGGGCGGCCCCGGCACCTTGCTGAATGTCGGCCTGAACGACGAGATACATGCGCGGCTTTCCAACGATATAGGGGCCGATGCTGCGACCATGCTTTATCTGCGCTTCATCCGCACCTATGGCGTGGCGGTGGCGCGGTTGGACCCGGAAGCGTTCGACCCCACCCGCAACATCGCCCCGGCCGAGGCCCTCGAGGCCGCCCGCGCGATCTGGCGGGCCGAGATGGAGGAGGAGTTCCCCCAATGCCCGGCGGTGCAGCTGGGCCAGGTCCTGCGCTCCATGGCCCGCGCGTGGGAGGGCACGTCGGCCCGCCTGCTGCGTCAGGCCCGGGGCGCGCCCGCCGATGCCGGGCTGGGGCTGATCGTGCAGCGGATGGCCTTTGGCTATGGGTCGGGCGAATGCGGGGCCGGGGTGATCCAGTTCGTCTCCTCCGAGACCGGAGAGCCGCAGGTCACCGGGCGTTATCTGTCCCAGGCGCAGGGGCGCGATGCCGTCTCGGGCCGACGCGAGGCGGCCTATCTGCGCCGCGACCCTCGGGGTGCTTCGCTTGAGGAGGTCTGCCCCGAGGCGTTTCACGCGCTGATCGAGCAGGGTGCGATCGTGCGGCGCGGCTGCGGTGACGAGCTGTCCTTCGAGTTCACGGTGGAGGACGGGCGGGTCTGGCTGCTGGACGCCGCCCCCGCCCGGCGCGGTGCGCGTGCTGCTGTGCGCATTGCGGTGGATCTGGCCCGCGACGGTGCCATCGCGCGCGAGGATGCGCTGATGCGGGTGGAGCCGCGCATGCTTTCGGCGCTGCTGCATCGGCAGGTGCGGGCGGGCGCGCGGCGCGATGTCTTTGCTCGCGGCATCGCCGCCTCGCCCGGGGCGGCGCGGGGGCGGATCGTCTTCACCGCCGCTGCCGCACAGGCCGCCGAGGCCCGCGACGAGGCCTCCATCCTCGTGCGCCACGAGACCACGCCCGAGGATATCCGGGGCATGCATGCCGCAGTGGCCGTGCTGACGGGGCGGGGCGGGATGACCAGCCATGCCGCAGTGATCGCGCGCGGGCTGGGCCGGCCCTGCGTGGTGGGGGCGTCGGATCTGCACATCAACCCCCGCGACCGCACCATCGCCACGCGCACGGGGCGCATCTTTCGCGAAGGCGAGATCATCACCATCGACGGCACCGCCGGAGAGGCATTGGCGGGCGAGGCCGAGATGGAGGAAGCCTCTGTGGACGGGGCCTTTTCCACGCTTCTGGACTGGGCCGATGACGCCCGCCGCCTGTCGGTGCGCTGCAACGCCGACACGCCCCGCGATGCCCAGGTGGCCCTCGATTTCGGGGCCGAGGGGATCGGGCTGTGCCGGACCGAGCACATGTTCTTCGAGCCTGCGCGCCTCACCGTGATGCACGAGATGATCTTTGCCGACAGCGCCGAGGACAGGCGCGCCGCGCTGGAGCGTTTGCTGCCCATGCAGCGCGACGATTTCATCGCGCTGTTCCGCATCATGGCGGGACGGCCGGTCTGTATCCGGCTGTTCGACCTGCCCCGGCACGAGTTCCTGCCCCACGGACGCGAGGCGATGCGCGATGTGGCCGAGGCGCTGGACCTGCCGCTGTCGCGCGTGATCGCGCGGGCCGAGGAACTGGCCGAGGTGAACCCGATGCTGGGCATGCGGGGGGTGCGGCTGGGCATTGCCCTGCCCGAGATCTACGAGATGCAGGCCCGCGCCATCTTCGAGGCCACGGTCGCCGTCGGCCGCGTGGGGGCGGCCGGGGGGCCCGAGGTGATGATCCCCATGGTCTCGGCGCGCCGAGAGGTGGACCTTGTGCGCGGCGCCATCGAGGGGGCGGCGGCGGCGGTGCAGGCCGAGACGGGCCGCGCCTTCGACTATCGACTGGGCGTGATGGTGGAGACCCCGCGCGCGGCCCTGCGGGCGGGCGAGATCGCCTCGGCCTGCGCGTTTCTGTCTTTTGGCACGAACGACCTGACCCAGATGACCTATGGCCTGTCGCGCGACGATGCCGGGCGGTTCATGTCGAGTTACGTGAAGCTGGGCGTCTACGAGG
>JAFIEC010000339.1 GCA_020832725.1 Paracoccaceae bacterium
TCTCGGTCAAGGACCTGCTCTTGACCCGGGGAATGCCCACGCGGCGCGGTTCTCTCACCACCGACACGGATGCGCCGCAGGCCACCGACGCGCCCGCCGTCGCCCGGCTGCGGGCGGGAGGGGCGGTCCTGTATGGCAAGACCACCACCACCGAATTCGGCGGCAGCCCCTATTCGGTCAGCCCGCTCAGCGGGGCGACGCGCTCGCCCTGGCATCTGGCCCATGGCTGCTCGGGCTCGTCCATGGGGGCGGCGGCGCAGCTTGCCGCCGGGGTGGGCACGCTGGCGCTGGGCAATGATGCGGCGGGCTCCATCCGCATGCCGGCCGGTTTCGGGGGCGTGACGGGGTTGAAGCCGACTTTTGGCCTTGTCGCCACCTGGCCCCCGTCGGCTGCGGGCATCCTTGGCCATACCGGCCCCATGGGCTGGAGCGTGGAGGATACGGCGCTGCTGCTGGAGGGGATCGCCGGGCCGGACCCGCGCGATCCATGGTCCCTGCCGGTCGCTGCTTCGGGGGCGCGGTTCGTGCCACCCTCGGGCGGCGACCTGCGCGGTCTGCGCATCGCCTACAGCCCCACGATGGGCATCCGCGCGCCCGTGCCCGAGGTGCGCGCCGCCACCGATGCCGCGATGCAGGCCATGGCCGGTCTGGGCGCGCAGGTGGAGGAGGTGGACCCGCCCCTTGACGGTCTGTTCGAGGCCTATGACATCCTGCGCATCTGCAACCGGGCGGCGGCCTATCGCGCCAGCGGTGCCGCCGGCGCGCGCGGGCAGATGGACGAGCTTGTCTCGCGCGTGCTGGACCAGGCGGCGGCCTTTGGGATGGACGACTACATCGCCGCCCTGTCGCGGCGCGAGGCGCTGGCCGCAGGCATGGCGGCCTTTCACGAGACATGGGATCTGCTGGTGACCCCCACGCTTGCGGTGCCGCCCTTGCCCATCGGCGCGGGTCCGGGGCCGGGGGACGCGCATTGGTATCAGATCGGCGGCGAGATCTGGTCGCCCTATACCTTTGCCTTCAACATGACCCATCAGCCCGCGCTCAGCCTGCCCTGCGGATTGACCCGGGGCGCGGATGGCGGGGTGGCGGGGCTGCCCATCGGGCTGCAGATCGTCGGCGCGCGCCATGCCGATGCGCTGGTGCTGCGGGCGGGGGCCGCCTATGAGGCGACGCGCGACTGGGCGCGCCCGGCCTTTCCGTTCCGGGGGGCAGAGGCATGAGCGGCCTGCGCATCGCCCTGGGTGGCCTGCAGCACGAGACCAACAGCTTTGCCCCCGGCACGGCCAGCCTTGCCGATTTCGAGGCCCCGCGCGGCTGGCCGCCGCTGTCGCGCGGTGCCGGGATGCTTGCGGCGCTGGAGGGCACGCCGGTTGCCGCCCGCGGCGCGCTGGAGGTGGCGCGCGCAGCCGGGGCCGAGGTGGTGCCGCTGCTGTGGGGGCTGGCGCTGCCTTCGGGGCCGGTGGAGCATGACGCCTTTGAAACCCTGCGCGACGAGATCAGCGGGGCCCTGCGCGCGGCGGCCCCCCTCGACGGGGTCTATCTCGATCTGCACGGCGCGATGATGACCACCGCCGAGGGCGATGCCGAGGGCGCGTTGCTGGAGGCGGTGCGCGCATGTGTGGGGCCGGGCGTGCCGGTGGTGATCAGCCTCGATCTGCATGCCAACGTCTCGCCCGGAATGGTGGCGGTGGTCGATGGCATGACTGCCTATCGCACCTATCCCCATATCGACATGGCCGATGCCGGTGCCCGCGCGATGCGCCGGTTGCTGGCGCTGGCCGGGGGCGCGCCGAGGCGGCATCTGGTGCTGCGCCAGCCTGGGTATCTCATCCCGCTGGTGGCACAGGCCACGGCTGCGGCCCCAGTGTCGGGGCTGTATGCCAAAGCGGCGGCGCAGGAGGCGGGGCAGGGCGGGGCGGTGACCATCGCGCTGGGCTTTCCGCTGGCCGATACCGAGGATGCCGGCCCCGCGCTGGTGGTCGAGCACGAGGATGACGCCATCGCGGAGGCCATGGCCGATGCGGCGCTGCGGGCATGGGAGGACGCGCGGCAGGATTTCTCTGCCCGCCTGCTGGAGCCGGAAGAGGCCGTGGCCGAGGCGATGGCGCTGCCGCCCGGGCCCGGCCCTGTGGTGATCGCGGATGTGCAGGACAACCCCGGCGGCGGCGGCACCAACGATACCACGGGTCTGTTGCGCGCGCTGCTGAACGCCCGGGCCGACGGGGCGCTGATGGTGCATGTTGCCGACGAGGTGGCGCTTGAAGCGGCACTTGCCGCCGGAGAGCGGGGCATCATGCGCGAATCCCTGGGTGGCCGCGCCGACCCCGAGACCGGTGCCCCCCTGCCGGGGCCGTGGCGGGTGGACGTGCTGGCCGATGGCAACTTTACCGGCGAGGGGCCGATGTATGGCGGCACGAGCATCCGCATGGGGCCCGTGGCCCTTGTCTCCCAGGAGGGGGTTGGGGTGATCCTTGCGGGGGGGCGGATGCAGGCCTCCGAGCCGGGGTTGCTGCGCCACCTCGGGATCGACCCTGCCGAGGTGCCCATCCTTGCCGTGAAATCCTCTGTCCATTTCCGGGCCGCCTATGAGCCGATGGCCCGCGCTGTCCTGCTGGCCCGGGCCCCGGGGCGGGTGGAGATGGACCTCGCCCGCCTGGAGCTGACACGTGCGCGCCGCCGTGGATCTTTCGCCGGCGTGGCGGCGGACCCGCTGGCGTCGGGCGAAGACCATGCCGAACGATCATCCATCAAGTCATCATCCATCCATACGGAGTGAGCCCATGTTCAGACCGACACGACACATGCTGCTGGCAGCGGCCCTTGCCCTGCCGCTAGCCCTGCCCGCAGGCCTGCAGGCAGGCCCTGCCGACAACAGCCTGACCATCGCCATGGGCGAGGAACTGCCCGGCTTTGACGGCTATATCTCCACCTCGCGCGACGGGGTGGTGATGACGCGCCACCTCTTCGACATGCTGATCTACCGCAACCCCGAGACATTCGACTACGAGCCGCTTCTGGCGACCGAATGGCGGCGGATCGACGACCTGACGTGGGAGTTCGACCTGCGCGAGGGTGTCGTCTTTCACAACGGCGATGCCTTTACCGCCGAGGATGTGGTCTGGACGCTGAACACCTACGCCGATCCGGCGACCGGTGCGCGCAGCCAGGCGGCCGTGTCGTGGATCGACCGGGTGGAGGCCGTGGACGAGCTGACCGTGCGGGTCATCTCCAAGGAGCCGTTCCCGGCGGCGCTGGAATTCATCGCGGGCTCGCTTCCGATTCATCCGGCGGATTATGCGCAATCGGTGGGCCTTGACGGCTTTGCCCAGGCGCCTGTGGGCACCGGACCCTACAAGCTGGGCGAGGTGCGGGGCGGTGACTTCACGCTGCTGCGCAACGAGGCCTATTTCGAGGGCGGCGGCAAGGGCACGCCCGCCATCGACCGCATCGACGTGCGCCTGATCCCAGATACCGCCACCCGCATCGCCGAGATCATCGGCGGCAGTGTCGACTGGACATGGAACGTGCCGGCAGACCAGATCCCGCAACTTGACCGGCTGCCGAATGTGACCGCCGAGCTGGGCACGACCATGCGCATCGCCATGATCCTGCTCGACTCGGTGGGCCGCGCCAACGAGAACTCGCCGCTTGCCGATGTGCGGGTGCGTCAGGCGATCAACCACGCCATCGACCGCGAGGGGATCGTGGCGGCCCTTGTCGGCGGCAGCGGCGAGGTGATCAACGTGCCGTGCTACCCGCTGCAGTTCGGCTGCGACACGGGGGCCGGGGTGGCCTATGAATTCAACCCCGACGGCGCCCGGGCACTGCTGGCCGAGGCCGGCCATGCCGATGGCATCACGCTGAAGATGGGCTCGTTCCGCGACCGGTCGCGGGCCGAGGCGATTCAGGCCAACCTCGCCGCCGTGGGCATCACCCTGGAGATCGAGATGCTGCAGGCGCGGGCGTCGTTCTCGTCCTGGAGAGAGGGCCAGATCGACATGTGGTATGGTGACTGGGGCTCGTTCTCCATCGCCGATACCTCGGCCTCGATGGGCAATTTCTTTGATGGCGGGGCCAATGACGGGGCCCGCGACGAAGAGGTGACCGCCCTTCTGGCCGAGGCCGCGCGGATCGTGGACGAGGATGCCCGCCTCGCAGCCTACAGCGAGGCCATCCGGCGTGCGACCGAAGCCGCCTATTGGGTGCCCATGCACACCATCGTGATGGGCTATGCCTACCGGCCGGGCCTGAACTTTGCGGCCCCCGTGGACGAGGTGCCGCGCTTCTTCCTCGCTTCGTGGGAATAAGCCGGGCAGGGCCGGGCGCTCCGGTCCGGCCCGATCCGGTGTTGCGCCGCTGACGCCGGTGGCCCACAGAATGACCGACGACCGCGCCGTCCCCTGCGGGGGGCGGCGCTCACATCCGGAACGGGTGGAATGATGCTCTCCTTCCTGCTCAGGCGGCTAGTCCTTTCGGCGGTGGTGATCAGCGCCATTTCGGTGATCACCTTCGGGCTGAGCCATGTCGCCATCGATCCTGCAAGCGGCATCGCGGGCGACAGCGCGACGCCGCAGGATATCGCGCTGATCCGCGTCCAGTATGGCTTTGACCGGCCGTTGCCCGCGCAATACCTCTCGTATGTGGGGCAGGTGCTGCAGGGCGATCTGGGGCGCTCCTATCTGACGCGGCAGCCGGTGGCCGACATGATCGCCAGCCGCGTGGGCGTGACCGCGACGCTGGCTGGCCTGTCGATCCTGTTTGCGCTGGCCCTCTCGGTGCCGCTGGGCGTGCTGGCGGCGCTGCGCCCCGGTTCGGGCGTGGACCGGCTGGCGCTGACCATTGCGGTAACCGGGCAGGCCATACCGAATTTCTGGGCGGGGCTGCTGCTGATCCTGCTGTTCGGCGTCACGCTGGGATGGCTGCCGATCTCGGGCAGCGGCACCTGGGCGCATTTCGTGCTGCCCACCATCACCCTTGGCTCCTTTGCCACACCGGCGCTGATGCGGCTGGTGCGCGCGGGCATGATCGAGGTGCTGGAGGCCGACTATATCCGGACCGCCCGCGCCATGGGCCTGAGCGAGCGGGCGATCCTGTTCCGCTTTGCCCTGCGCCCGGCGATCCTGCCGGTCATCTCGCTGACCGCCGTGCAGCTGGGCTTCATGCTGGGCGGTTCGGTGGTGGTGGAATCGGTCTTTGCGCTGCAGGGGCTGGGCTATCTGGCGTGGCAATCCATGACGCGGGCCGACATGCCGGTGATCCAGGCGATCGTGCTGATGATCTCGCTGATCTATGTGGTGCTGATGCTGCTGGCCGATGCGATCAACGCCGCCCTCGACCCGCGCATCCGGGCCGCGGCATGAGCGGGGCGGGCATGAGCGCGGACGGCACGGGCGGGCGCCCGCGTCTGAACAAGGGCGTCGCCATCGGCGGCGCGGTGGTGCTGCTGTTCGTGCTGGTGGCGCTGTTCGCCCCGCTGATCGCCCCCCATGATCCCTATGCGCAGAACCTTCTGATGCGGCTCAAGCCGCCCTTCTGGCAGGAGGGCTGGCATCCCGCCCATCCGCTGGGCACCGATCAGCTGGGCCGGGACTACCTCTCGCGACTCATTCACGGCACGCGGGTGTCGCTTCTGGTGGGCTTTGGCGCGGTGGCCATCTCGGCGGTGGTGGGCATCAGCCTTGGCATCGTGGCGGGCTATGCCGGCGG
>JAFIEC010000340.1 GCA_020832725.1 Paracoccaceae bacterium
CCACCCCGCCGACCGTCTGACGTTTCCCGATGCCCGGGAGGACCGGGTCGCGGCGTGCTTTCACACCGGCGGCACCCCCGGCATGCCCAAGGTGGTGCGGCCCCGCTATTCGGGCATGATCTACAACGGGTGGGTGGCGCAGGATCTGCTGTTCACCGAGCGGGATGTGCTGATCTGTCCGTTGCCCCTGTTTCACGTGTTTGCGGCCTATCCGGTGCTGATGGCCTGTGTCGCCTCGGGGGCGCATTTCGTCATGCCCACGCCCGCAGGCTATCGCGGCGAGGGGGTGTTCGACAATTTCTGGAAGCTGGTCGAGCGCTGGGGCGTGAGCTTCTTCGTGACCGTGCCCACGGCTGTCTCGGCGCTGATGCAGCGCAAGGTGGATGCCGACATCTCCAGCCTCAAGACGGCGATCTGCGGCTCGGCCCCGCTGTCGCGGGAGGTGTTCAACCGCTTTCAGAAGGCCACCGGGGTGGCGATCCTCGAGGGGTACGGGCTGACCGAGGCGACCTGCCTTGTCTCGTGCAATCCCTTCGAGGGCGAGAAGAAGATAGGCTCTGTCGGATTGCCGCTGCCCTATACGGATGTGCGCATCATGCGCCGCGATGCCGATGGCGCGTTGCGCGGTGCCTGTGCGACCGACGAGGTTGGAGAGATCTGCGTTGCCAATCCCGGTGTCATCCCGGGCGGCACCTACACCGAGGCGGCCCGGAACGCGGACCTGTTCACCGAGGGTCGTTTCCTGCGCACGGGCGATCTGGGCCGGGTCGACGAGGACGGCTATCTGTGGATCACGGGGCGTGCCAAGGATCTGATCATCCGAGGCGGGCACAACATCGACCCGGGCCCCATCGAGGACGCGCTGACGGCGCATCCGGGTGTGGCGGTCGCGGGCGCGGTCGGGCAGCCCGACGCTCATGCCGGAGAGGTGCCCTGTGTCTATGTCGAACTGGTCGCCGGCAGCGATGTCACCGGGGACGAATTGCGCGATTTCGCGGCGGAACGCGTGACCGAGCGGGCATCGGCCCCCCGATTCGTCGGCATCGTGGATGAACTGCCCAAGACGGCCGTGGGCAAGGTCCTGAAGAACGAGCTGCGGCGCTGGGCGATCGGGCGCGTCTATGGAGATGCGCTGTCCGAGGCGGGGGTGAAGGCCCGTGTTCGGGAGGTCGTGGACGACAGGCGGCTGGGGCTTCTGGCGGTGCTGGAGCGCGGCGATCCCTCCGTGACCGACGAGCAGGTGACCGCTGTCCTGGGTGCCTTCACCCGCCCCTGGGCCTGGGCCGACGACCGGGCGCGCTGAAGGTGCCCGGCCGGAACCCGGTGAAGTTCCGTCGCCAGGTGATTCAGGCGCGTTACAGTGCCGCCTGTGGCGTTACAATATGTTCGCCGACGCGTCACATTACCTTGGCACCCGCAGCATAACTCTGCCCTCGCAACACCGGGGGTTCCATGCTGTTCGAAGTCCGCGCGCTTACCAAGACATTCGGGCGGGCCACCGCCGTGGACACCATCGCCTTCGGGGTGGAGCGACCGGGCTTCATCGGCGTGATCGGCCGGTCGGGGGCGGGGAAGTCCACGCTTCTGCGGATGATCAACCGCCTGACCGATGCCAGCGCCGGCGAGGTGCTCTTCGATGGCCGCGACATCCTCAGGCTGCGCGGTGCCGAGAAGCGCGCATGGCAATCAGAATGCGCGATGATCTTTCAGCAGTTCAACCTCGTGCCGCGCCTCGACGTGGTCACGAACGTGATGTTCGGCCAGCTGAACAAGCGCTCGACGCTGGCCACCATGTTCAACGTCTTTCCGCGCGCCGACATCCACCGCGCCATCGACATTCTGGAGCGGCTGGGCATCGCCGAGCATGCCGCGAAACGTGCCGAGGCCCTCTCGGGAGGCCAGCAGCAGCGCGTGGCGATCGCGCGGGCGCTGATGCAGGACCCGCGGATGATCCTGGCCGACGAACCCATCGCCTCGCTCGACCCGATGAATGCGCAGGTGGTGATGGACACGCTGCGCCGCATCCATGACGAGGATGGGCGCATGGTGCTGTGCAACCTGCACACGCTGGACACCGCGCGGCGCTATTGCGACCGGGTGATCGGCATGCGCGCGGGCCGGATCGTCTTTGACGGCAAGCCCGAGGAACTGACCACCACCGCCGCGCGCGAGATCTATGGCGCCGACGAGAGCTTTTCCGAAAGCGCAACCTCCACCGCCATCGAGGCGCTGGAGACGCCCGCGCTGCGGGCCGTTCACACCGCCGAGGCCGCCGTCTGAGGCAAGGCCCCACCGCCATACCCGCGCCGCCCGGCACGGGGTTTTCTGCAGACCGGAGACCAAGATGAAGAAGTTTGCTGCTGCTCTTCTCGCCTCGACCGCGCTGGTGGCCTCGGCCCAGGCACAGGGTGTTGGCGGGATCACCGAATTCCGCATCGGCCTCCTTGGCGGCGAGAACGCCCAGGACCGCCTGAACTCCAACGAGTGCTTCCGCCGCTACACCGAGGAACTGCTGGGCGTTCCGACCCGGCTGTTCGCCCCGGCCGACTACAATGGCGTGATGCAGGGCCTGCTGGGCGGCACGATCGACCTCGCCTGGCTTGGACCGTCGTCCTATGCTTCGATCTGGCTGGAAGATCCCGAGGCGGTGGAGCCGATCCTCGTCAAGGTCAACACCGACGGCAGCTATGGCTATCATGCGGTCTATTTCGCCCATGCCGATTCCGGCATCACCTCGCTCGAGGACATGCGGGGCCGCAGCTTTGCCTTCGGCGATCCCAACTCCGGCTCGGGCTACCTGATCCCGTCGATCGAGCTGACGCAGATGGGAATGTCGCTGGTGCCGGGCGAATATTTCTCCAACGTCACCTTTTCGGGCGGGCATGAGCAGTCGATCATCGGCGTCGCCAACCGCGATTTCGACGCCTCGGTCACCTGGGCCGACGGCCTTGGCGAGTGGGAAGATGGCTACAACTCTGGTGCCCTGCGCAAGGCGGCAGATTCAGGTCTCGTGGACATGAATGACCCTCGTCCAGATCCACCTCTCCAACGTGATCCCCGAAGGCCCAATCGTGATCCGCAGGGCCATACCCGAGCGGGTCAAGATCGAGATAACCGCGATGATGGCCGCGCTGCCCTATACCGACCCGGCTTGCGCGTTTGCCATCCAGGCCGGCGAGGCCCTCGGCTTCAGGCCCATCGGCCACGATGCCTACGAGGTGATCGTCGACGCGCGCCGGTCGCTCTCGCAGTAAACCGACCCACCGGGCCGGGCCGCGCGACCGTGCGGCCCGGTGCCTTTTCGGGGCATGCCCATGGCCTTCCTGACCGCCTCTCCCGCCGATCCGCGCGGCGCCTACATGGCGCTGACCCACCGCCGCAGGCTCTATTCCGGGCTGCTGCTGGTGGTCTTCGTGCTGATGTTCATCGGCACCTTTCAGGTTGCGGAAAGCCGCAACGCAGGTGGTTTCTGGAACGGGCTGTCCCAGATCTTCGATTTTCCGGCAAGCGCCGTCCGCGAGTTCGTGGAGCGGATCGATCGCTTTCCGGCCAACCTCGTGCGGTTCTTCCCCTCGCTGATCGAGACGGTGAACATCGCGGCAGCCTCCACGCTCTTCGGGGCGCTGATGGGGCTGGTGCTGGCGCTTCTGTCGACGCGGGGGCTGGCGCTGTGGCCACGAATGATCCCGGTCTTCCGGCGCTCCATGGACATGCTGCGCGCACTGCCCGAAATCGTCATCGCGCTGGTTCTGATCTTCATCATGGGCGGCGGGCCGGTGCCTGCCATGATCGCCATTGCCCTCCATACCGCAGGCGCTCTGGGCAAGCTCTTCTCCGAGGTGGCCGAGAATGCCGACCTCAAGCCTGTGGAGGGCCTGGCCTCGGTCGGCGCCAACTGGACCCAGCGCATGTGGTTCGGCGTGCTGCCGCAGGTCGCGCCCAACTTCATCAGCTATGCGATGCTGCGCTTCGAGATCAACATCCGGGCCTCGGCCATCCTCGGTTTCGTGGGGGCGGGCGGTATCGGCTTTGACCTGCGCAACACCATGACCTGGGGGCAGGGGCGGTTTGACCAGGCGGTGGCGATCTTCATCCTGCTGTTCCTGACCATCGTCGTCGTCGACCAGATTTCCAGCCACTACCGCAACAAGCTTGCCCCGGCGGAGCATTGACATGGCCCTTGGCGACATCTCCCCTGCCGACGCCTCCCCGGGCGACCGCAAGGCCGCTGGCGAGGCGCTGTTCCGCCGCAAGCGGTGGCTCAGCTTTGGTATTCCCGGCCTGATCCTGGCCTATCTGGTCTATGTCTTCTTCGCTTTCGACGTGCCGGGGCTGGTGGACCGGGCACGGATGGACAATGCCCGCATCCTTGTGGCCGACAGTTACAGCCACAAGGTGCATGTCACCCTCGATACCCGCTCGGGCGGTTTCGCCTATTCCATCGAGGGCACCGCAAAGGGCCGATTTCCCGACCATCTCGTTCCCGACTGGATCGAGCGCGGAGATGGGCGCGTCGCCGTCGATCTGGGACGCGGGCAGAGCGCGGTGGTCGCTGGCGACCGCGTGATCCTGACCCTGCCGGACGGACGGGTGATCGATGCCCGTTCCTCGCGGAGCGGGGTCGAGGCGCGCCTGCCCGACCTGTCGGAATTCACGGTGCAACAATCGGACGCCCGGCTTGTGGTGTTTCTCGATGGCGCGCGGTTGACCGTCACACGCACACGCATCGACCTGTTTCGGTATTTCCTGGGCTGGGAGATGTTCTGGTTCGACCTCGACAGCCCCTTCTACGGCAAGTCCACGGGCGAGTTGTGGCATCTGGCCACCGGCGCCGAGCCCGTGCGCCGCGGTGCCACCAATCTCGAGGCGATGGGACAGGATTTCTGGAGCAATCGCGTCTGGCGTCACGGCGATGTCGCATGGGCCCTGGTGGAGACCATGATCATGGCCTTCATCGGCACGTTCGGCGCGGCGATCATCGCGCTGCCGCTGGCCTTTCTGGCTGCGCGCAACTTCACGCCGCTGGGCCCGCTGCGCTTTGCGGTGCGCCGGGTGTTCGACTTTGTGCGCGGTGTGGACGGGCTGATCTGGACGATCGTGCTGGCCCGCGCCTTCGGGCCCGGGCCCATGACCGGGGCGCTGGCGATCCTGCTGACCGACACGGGTTCCTTCGGCAAGATGTTCTCGGAGGCACTCGAGAACGTCGACAGGAAGCAGATCGAGGGTGTGCAGTCCACCGGGGCGCATCCGCTGCAACGCTACCGCTTCGGGGTCATCCCGCAGGTGATGCCGATCTTCCTGTCGCAGGTGCTCTATTACTTCGAATCCAACACGCGCTCGGCGACGATCATCGGGGCGATCGTCGGCGGCGGGATTGGCCTGTTCCTCACTCAGGCAATCCAGACCCAGCAGGATTGGGAGCAGGTGGCCTATTACATCATCCTGATCGTGATCATGGTGATGATCATGGACAGCCTGTCCGGCTGGCTGCGCGCGCGGCTGATCCGCGGCGATCCCTCGGGACGGTGAGCGCGCCATGCCACGGCGCCCGGGCCTGACCATCGGTCATGCTGCGGTGGTCGGGGCGGGCGCGGTGGGGCCGGGGCCACGATCGCCCGAGCGCGGCTCCGGACGATTTGAGGGCCCTCCTGCTCAAGGTATTTCCGAAGCGTTACGAGGGGGATGTGGGGCTGCCTTCGACCACAAGCTGAACACGCTCTCCGTGAAATCGGCTGGTGCCCGTCTCCACGGGGCGCCCGTCGGAATCGGTGTTGACCCATTCCGCGATCAGCAGTGCGGTGCCCTCGGGGCTGTCGAGATGGCGCGCCTCGATGGCGGTGGCGCGCCTGACGGATAGCTGCGTCTCGCGGCGCAGGTAGTCGGCCAGCCCCCCCCGCGCCAGTGCCGCGGTGACAGAGCCTGTCTCGCCAAGGTCTTGGGGCAGCCGGGGAAAGCGCTCGGCCGGAAACAGGCTGAGCCCGAGCACGACCGGGACGCCATCGGCAAGGCCCACGGTCTCGCG
Source organism: Paracoccaceae bacterium (assembly GCA_020832725.1). GTDB lineage: Bacteria > Pseudomonadota > Alphaproteobacteria > Rhodobacterales > Rhodobacteraceae > JAFIEC01. The sequence continues at coordinate 6,023 of JAFIEC010000340.1, forward strand.
CAGGTGCACCGCAGCACCGGTCGCGACCCCCAACGCCGCCGCTTCGCGGACCGCCGCGCGCCGTGTCTCCAGCCGCAGCACCCGTGTTTCCGGCGTCGCCCCCTCCGCAAGGATGTTGGCCGAAAAGCGCGTGCGCGGCCCCAGCCGATAGGCGGTCGGCCTGTGGGCGACGAACACCCCCGCGCCACGACGACTGCGCACCAGACCCTCATCGGACAGCGCCGCGACCGCCCGGCGCAGGGTGTGGCGATGCACCCCGAACCGCTCGGCCATGGCCCCTTCGCTGGGCATACGGTCGCCCGGCCGATAGCGCCCGCTGGAAATCTCGGCGGCAAGGGCATCGGCGATCTGGCGCCACAGGGCCGTGTCAGCCATCTGCGGGCTTCCTCTGTTGCAAGGCTGTCACCCAATCTTCACGCAGCCATCGTTGCGGAGACCGCACCGATGAGCTATCACATATCTACTTGTACAATAGTCTATACAGGTGAGCAAGCTGTCCATGGAAGCGCCGTGCGATCCCCTGGCTCATGGCCCCGACCCCGACGACCGGCGCGCCTGGATGGGCCTTCTGGCGCGGGCACCCGCGACGCGGCTTCTGGATCTGTGGCAGGTCATGGCGCTTTGTCCTGCCCGGGTCTGGCTGCGCGCCCCCGAGATCGGGGCGGTGATGCTGCGCGGGCGGATGGGGGCCGTGGGCGCGTCGTTCAACCTGGGCGAGTTGACGGTCACCCGCTGCGCGCTCCGTCTGGAGGAGACGGGCGCGGTCGGTCATGCGCTGGTGTCCGGGCGCGACGTGGCCAAGGCCGAGGTCGCGGCACTGGTCGATGCGCTGATGCAGACCGAGGTCGCCGCGGGCTTGCGGGAGGGTCTGCTTGCGCCATTGCAGGCCGAGGAGAACGCGGCGCGCACCGCCCGCGCTGCCCGCGCCGCCGCCACGCGGGTCGAGTTCTTCACTTTGGCGCGGGGAGAGGATTGATGGCGGCGCCCCTGCCAGCCGATGCCTGTGGCGGCGGCTTTGCTGATCCGTCGCGCGATGCCGCGCGCGCCTTTCGCCGGGTGCTTGATGCGCTGGCCCGCCCGGGCACACTTGTCCGGTCCGGGGCGTCTGCCCCGCCGGTGCCGCTTGGCCCGGCGGCGGGCACGCTGGTCCTGGTCCTGTGCGATGCCACAACCCCCGTCTGGCTGGCACCCGCCTTCGATACGCCCGCGATCCGGGGCTGGATCGGGTTTCACACCGGTGCGCCCTGCACCATTGACCCGGCCAGCGCAGCCATTGCCCTTGGCCCGTGGGAGGCGCTGCTGCCGCTCTCGCGCTTTTCGGCCGGCACGGCCGAGGCGCCCGAAGCCTCTGCAACGCTGATTGCCGAGGTGCCGCACCTGACAAATCGCGGCGCACGCCTGACGGGCCCCGGCATTGCGGGTGCGGCATTTCTGTCGCTGCCCGAGGAATTGCGAGCCGCGCGTGCCGCTTGTGGCGTGACCCATCCCTACCCGCTGGGTCTTGATCTGTTCCTGACCTGCGGCGGCGATCTGGCCGGCCTCCCGCGCACCACTCTGGCGGAGGCGGGCTGATGTATGTCGCGGTGAAGGGCGGCGAGCGGGCCATCGCGGCAGCCCATTCCTGGCTGGGGGAGGCGCGCAGGGGCGATCCTGAGGTGGCCGAGTTGTCGGTCTCGCAGATCAGGGAGCAGCTGGCGCTTTCGGTCGCGCGGGTGATGGCCGAGGGCTCGCTTTACGATCCCGACCTCGCCGCCCTGGCGATCAAGCAGGCGCGCGGCGATCTGGTCGAGGCGGTCTTTCTGATCCGGGCCTATCGGACGACGCTGCCGAGGCTGGGATATTCCCGACCGCTGGAGACGGCTCGGATGGCCTGCATGCGGCGCATTTCGGCCACGTTCAAGGAGGCACCTGGCGGTCAGGTTCTGGGCCCGACGTTCGACTACACCCACCGGCTTCTGGATTTCCGCCTCGCCGCTGCAGCGCAGGCCGGGCTCGATGCTGGTCCCCTCGCGCGCGATTCCGTCGCAAGGCACGAGGATGACGCGCCTGTGCGCACGCCCCATATCGCCGCCTTCCTCGATGCCGAGGGCCTGTTGCAGGCCGAACCCATCGCCCCTCCCGACGCGCCCGCGCCCCCCGACCTGACGCGCGAGCCGATGCAGCTTCCGCCCGGGCGGGCGCTGCGGCTACAGGCGCTGGCGCGGGGTGACGAGGGCTTCTTGCTGGGGCTGGCCTATTCCACCCAGCGCGGCTACGGGCGCACCCACGCCTTTGTCGGAGAGCTGCGCGTGGGCTCCGTTCCGGTGGAGGTTGATATCCCCAAGCTGGGATTCGCCGTAGAGGTTGGCGAGGTCGAGCTGACCGAATGCGAAGCCGTCAACCAGTTCACCGGTTCCCGCACGGCCCCGCCGCAATTCACCCGCGGCTATGGGCTGACGCTGGGACACAACGAGCGCAAGGCGATCTCCATGAGCCTGGTGGACCGGGCCCTGCGCCACGAGGAACTGGGCGAGGACGATGCCGCAGCACCCGCGCAGGACGCCGAATTCGTTCTGATGCATGCCGACAACATTCAGGCCAGCGGTTTTCTGGAGCATATCAAGCTGCCCCATTACGTGGATTTCCAGGCCGAGCTGGAGTTGGGGCGCACGCTTCGGGCCGAGGCTAGGGGCGGTGACGCCGCTCATGAGGCAGTGCCAGGGGAGACCGGGTCATGACTGCGGCACTTCACGACCCGGGCTACAACTTCGCCTATCTTGACGAGGCGACCAAGCGCGTGATCCGGCGCGCCCTGCTCAAGGCGGTGGCGATCCCCGGCCATCAGGTGCCCTTCGCCAGCCGCGAGATGCCCATGCCCTATGGCTGGGGCACGGGAGGGGTGCAGGTGACGGCGGCCTGCCTCGTGCCCGAGGACCGGCTCAAGGTCATCGACCAGGGCGCCGATGATACGACCAACGCGGTATCCATCCGGGCCTTCTTCGCCCGTGTGGCCGGCGTGGCCACGACCGAGGCCACGGCGGAGGCCAGCCTGATCCAGACCCGCCACCGCATTCCCGAAACTCCCTTGCGCCAAGGCAAGATCCTTGTCTTTCAGGTG
>JAFIEC010000343.1 GCA_020832725.1 Paracoccaceae bacterium
CGATGATCTCGAACGTGTCCCGCGCTTCCCGGTCCATCTTGTTGCAGAAGGTCAGGATGGGCAGGTCGCGCAGGCGGCAGACCTCGAACAGCTTGCGGGTCTGGCTCTCGACCCCCTTTGCCCCGTCGATGACCATGATCGCAGCATCCACCGCCGTGAGCGTGCGATAGGTATCCTCGGAAAAGTCGCTGTGCCCCGGTGTATCCACAAGATTGAAGCGGAACTCGCGGAAATCGAAGGACATGGCCGAGGCCGAGACCGAGATGCCACGATCCTTTTCCATCTGCATGAAGTCCGAGCGCGTGCGCCGGGCCTCGCCCTTGGCCCGCACCTGACCGGCCATCTGGATGGCCCCGCCGAACAGCAGGAATTTTTCCGTCAGCGTGGTCTTGCCGGCATCGGGGTGCGAGATGATGGCAAAGGTGCGCCGCCGCGCGATTTCGGGCGGAAGCTCGGGGCGGTTCGAGGGGGCGGGACTGCTCATGGCGCGGGAGTAGCCCAGCCCGCGCGCGCGGGCAAGCCGGGCCGGATGCTCCTAGCGCGGCATCACCTCGCGCAGCAGGGTCCGGGCTTCATGCGCCTCGAGCGACATGCGCCGTGCCTCGGGCCGGGCCTGCCTGCGGGCCAGTTCGGGGAACAGCGTCAGGATCTCGTCCCGGGCCTCTGGCGCGAGGCCGGAGAGCGTCCCCTCCTCCAGATGGAGGCTTTCGCTTGGCACATCCTCGGCCCAGACGATCTGGTGGTCGTCAAACAGGATGTGGACATAATCCACCGACCCGCCGGACCGGCGATAGATGGTGTCGCCATTGACCATGTCGCGGGCGCGGATCAGCACCTCCGGCTCGCCAAGCATGACCTCGGCCCGCCAGTCGCGCAGCATCAGGCGATGCTCGGGGCTGACGATAAGCTCGCGGGGGTTGCCGATGGAACCGGCGGAAAAGACGACCGGGGCAAGGTGCCCCTCGGCGCGGACCGCGCGCCGCCCGGCCCACCGCACCGGGCGCGGGCCGTTGTCCAGCGTCTCGACCAGATCGCCGGGCGCAATATCCTCCACCGGGCAGAGGCTGCCGTCGGCCATGCGGATACGCGTGCCCCGCGTGAAACAGGGAGAGCCGTGGGCAGGCCCGGGAATCGCGGCGCGGGCCTCGGCGATGGAGATGAGGGTGTATTCCAGCCCGGTCACGATGGGCGAGAGCGGCACGAAGACCGACGCCGCTTCGGGCGCGCGCGCGGGATCTAGCACAGCAACCTCCAGCCGGGAGGTGTCGGTGCCGAGAAACGTCAGGCGCAGGCGGGCGGGCAGCAGCTCGGCCAGATCGGCGCCGCCCACGGGCACGGGCAGCCTCTCGGCCTCGGCGCGGCGGGAGAGCACATAGATGTCACCCGCACAGGGCGCGCCCCAGGGATCAAGCCCCTCGCCCTGGTTCGCGCCACTCACGACGCGGAAATCGCGCAACGGGTAGGCATCGACAGCGATGCGCCCGAGGGCATTATATGACATATCGTTCGGCATCAGCAGCTCTTTCGGCACGTGTACCAGGCTCCCCAGCCCGGTCTAGCGCCCCCCGTATTCACAAATGGTTATGCCCGGTGCGCGTGTCAATCGCGGGGTGGCCAGGCGGCGGAAATGCGGCAGAAATCAGCCAGTGGTTCCGCGGAGAGGCAACAAAACACCACCGCAAGGGATCATCGTTTCGCCCCGGGAAATGCCGGGCTGCGCCAGCCCTCACGCCGCGGCCGGGCCGGGCAGCGGTGATTCGTCCCGCCGCACGAGACCGTCAGGATGGGTGCGGGCCATTGACGCCGACCGGGGCATGTCCGAAAACGCCAGAAGTACAGGGAGGGTCGACATGGATCTGGGTCTGAAGGGGAAACAGGCGATCGTCTGCGCCTCGTCACGGGGGCTGGGGCGCGGATGTGCCGAGGCACTGGCGGCGGAAGGGGTGCATCTGGTGCTGAACGCACGCGGCAGCGAGGCGCTGGAGAGCACGGCCGAAGCCATTGCGCGCCGCTTTGGCGTGGAGGTCAGCACGGTGCCCGGCGATGTCACCGATCCAGCGGTCCGCGACGCGCTGCTGGCCGCCTGCCCTGCCCCCGATATCCTTGTGAACAATGCAGGCGGCCCGCCGCCGGGCATGTGGCAGGACTGGTCGCGCGACGACTTCATTGCCGCGCTCGATGCCAACATGCTGGCCCCGATCGCCCTGATCTCGGGCACGCTGCCGGGGATGATGGAGCGGGGCTGGGGGCGGATCGTCAACATCACTTCGCAGGCGGTGCGCGCGCCCATTGCCCGGCTGGGCCTGTCGAATGCGGCGCGGATGGGGCTGACCGGTTATGTCGCAGGCACGGCCCGGCAGGTGGCGCATCGGGGGGTCACCATCAACAACCTGCTGCCCGGCCTGCATGCCACGGCAAGGGCCGACGCCCTCGACAGCGGTGAGGCGCGGCAGGAGAACATCTCCATCGAGGCGGCCCGCGCGCGCAGGATGGCCGCAATTCCCGTGGGCCGCTATGGCACGGCCGAGGAATTCGGCGCGGCCTGTGCCTTCCTGTGCTCGGTCCATGCCGGGTTCATCGTGGGGCAGAATATCATGCTTGACGGCGGGGCGACCAACATCTCTGTCTGAGGGCGGATTTCGGCGTATCGCTTCGGCCCACGGCGCGCGCCCCTTTGAACTTGAGCGCGAAACCGATACATGACAGGGGTAGAGGGTGGACCAGTTCCGCCCGACAAGGAGAGACGACATGCTCAACAATATCGGTCCTGCGGGCCTGCTGCTGCTGGCTGTTGTCGTCCTCGTGCTGTTCGGACGCGGCAAGATCGCTGCGATGATGGGCGAGGTCGGCAAGGGCATCACCGCCTTCAAGCGCGGTGTCAGCGACGGCAAGGCGGAAATCGAGAACGCCACCGCCGAGAACGCGCGTGACGTGACGCCCAAGGAAGAGAAGGACAAGGTCTGAACGCCGGCACCCGAAAGGGAGCCTCGGGCAGGCATGTGTGATCGGGCGGGGCGGTAGCGGGAGATGCTGGACATCGGCTTGACCGAGCTTCTCGTCATCGGGATCGTGGCGCTGATCGTCGTGGGCCCGAAGGACCTGCCGGGCCTGTTCCGGTCGGTGGGGCAGTTCACTGCCCGCGCGCGCGCCATGGCGCGCGAATTCTCCCGCTCCATGGAAGATGCCGCCCGCGAAAGCGGATTGGACGAGGCCCGGCGCGACCTGCGCGAGATGACCTCGGAAAAGAACCTCGGCCTCGACAAGCTCTCCGACACCGCCCGGCAGGCCGCGCGCGGGATGGATACGGTGCGCAAGGCCGCAAGGGGCGATGTGAAAGGGCTGGCGCGCGACGTCGCGGCGCGCTCGCGTGGCGACGAGGGAGACGAGGGGCCAAAGCCCGGCTCGGACAAGCCCGCCCCCGCCCCCGCAGACACGGCACGTCCGGGCCCCTCCACCGGAACGCGGCCGCGCAAACCCGCAGCCCGGAAAGCCGCAGCCGACGTGTCCGCCCCCGAAAAGGCCCCGACGGCCCGCAAGACAGCCCCCGCAAAGGCCAAGCCAGCGGCGCCCGCAAAGGCCAGGGCTGCGGCATCTGCAAAGCGCAAGCCGCCTGCGCGCAAGACCGCGCCCGATCCCTCTGCCCCGGGCGGTGCTGACGGAGGGGGCGCATGAGCAGCGCGCTCGACGACGAAGAGGTCGAGCAGTCAAGCGCGCCTCTGATCGAGCATCTGGCGGAATTGCGCACGCGCATCGTGCGGTCGCTTCTCGCCTTCATCGTCGGCATGGTGCTGTGCTTTACCGTCTGGAACCCGATCTTCCTGTTCCTGACCCAGCCGATCTGCACGGCTCTGGCCGAGCGGGGGCAGGATTGCAGCCTGATCCTGATCAAGCTGCAGGAAGGTTTCTTCGTGGCGGTGCGGATTTCGGTTCTGGGCGGCTTCGTTCTGGCCTTCCCCTATATCGCCGCGCAGGCTTGGCGCTTTGTCGCCCCCGGGCTGTATCGTGACGAGAAATCCGCGTTTCTGCCGTTCATCATCGCCTCGCCAGTCATGTTCCTGCTGGGCGCATCCTTTGCCTTCTATGGCGTCATTCCGCTGGCCTTCAATTTCTTCCTGTCATTCCAGTCGGGCGGGCTGATCGGAGGCGAGGTGGCCGAGGGGGTGCAGGCCCCGCTGGGCGTGACCTTCCAGGGTTCGATCGCGGAATATCTCTCGCTGACCATCAAGTTCATCGTGGCCTTCGGTCTGTGCTTTCAATTGCCCGTGTTGCTGACGCTGATGGGCAAGGCGGGGCTGGTCTCGTCCCAGGGGCTGGGTCGGGTTCGTAAATATGCGGTTGTGGCGATCCTTGCGCTGGCAGCCGTGGTCACACCGCCGGATGTGGTGACACAGATCATCCTGTTCACGGTCGTCTACGGCCTGTACGAGATTTCCATCCTGCTGGTCCGCTGGGTCGAGAAACGCCGCCGCGAGGAAGAGATCGCGGAATTCGGCGAGGCATTCGACGACATGGCCGATGATCTCGCCGATGATGCCGCCGACGATCTGGCATCCGAGCCCGATGATGGCAGCGGCGGGCGCGGCGGGTCATGAGCGACGAGATGTTCGCCCGAATTGCCGCCGCGCTGGAGCGGATGAGCTCGGCCCCGCCCCCGCCCCCGGATTTCGACGCCGCCGAGGGCTTTGTCTGGCATGTCGATCCCGACCGGCTGGTTCCGGTGCCGCGGATCGCGCGGGTGGGTATCGACCTGCTGGTGGGAATCGACCGCTCTCGCGACACACTGCTGGCCAACACCCTGCGCTTTGCCCGTGGAGAGGCCGCCAACAACGCCCTGCTGTGGGGTGCGCGCGGCATGGGCAAGTCGTCGCTGGTCAAGGCTGTCCACGCCAGCGCCGCCGCCGAGGCCCCGGGGTTGAAGCTGGTGGAGATCCAGCGCGAGGATCTGCCCTCGATCGGTCGCCTGCTGGGGCTGTTGCGCGACGCGCCAGATCGGCGGTTTCTGCTGTTCTGCGACGACCTGTCGTTTTCGCACGATGATTCCCACTACAAGACGCTCAAGGCAGTTCTGGATGGCGGGATCGAGGGGCGGCCCGCGAACGTGCTGTTCTATGCCACCTCCAACCGTCGCCACCTGATGCCCCGGGACATGATCGAGAACGAACGTTCATCTTCCATCACCCCATCCGAGGCGGTGGAGGAGAAGGTCTCGCTGTCCGACAGGTTCGGGCTGTGGCTGGGGTTTCATCCCTGCACCCAGGACGAATACCTGGCGATGATCCGGGGCTATTGTGATGCCCACGGGCTGGCCATCGGCGACGCGGATCTGCGCGCCGAGGCCATCGAATGGAGCCAGACCCGCGGCGGTCGCTCGGGTCGGGTGGCGTGGCAGTTCTTTACCGATCTGGCAGGGCGGCGAGGCCTGCCCATCGCCTGACCGGGCGCCTATTGCAGGAACGGGGCCGGATCGATCGCCGTTGTCCCGCGCCGCACCTGAAAATGCAGGAAGCTGGGGCTGCCCGGGGCCACGCGCGCGATGGGTTGGCCCCGGGAGATGCGTGCGCCGCGTTCCAGCGAGACATCCACGATGTTTGAATAGACGGTGAACAGGTTGCCGGAATGGCTGACCAGCACCACAACGCGATTGTCGGTCGCCCGCGAGACCAGCGCGACCTCGCCATCCTCGGCGGCGCGCACGGCGGTTCCGGCCTCGGCGGCGATGTCGATGCCCTCATATCCGCCGCCACCCGCGCGGGCCGAGAAGCTGCGCGTGATCTCGCCCGAGACGGGCCGGAGAAAGCTGCGCCCGCTCTCGCCCTGTGGCGTGCCGCCCAAGGACGGAGAGGGCGGCAGGGTTGCCGCCTCCACCGCTCCGGGCAGGGGGCGTGCCGCAGAGGGCGGCATGGGCGTGGGCGTGCCCTGCCCCGGGCGCACCACGTCGCCGGAGGCGTCGGCAGAGCGCAGCACGACCGGGATCAGCAGGAACTGGCCCTCGCGGACCGACATGTCCGAGCCGAGGCTGTTCCAATCCGCCAGCGCGCGCACCGACACCCCATAGAGGCGGGCGATGGAATAGGCCGTCTCACCCCGCTCTACCCTGTGGCGGATCGGCTCCTGCCCTCCGGGCAGCGCGGCGGTGGTGCCGGTGGTGGCGGTCGCGGCCGGACGGTCGGCGGGGGCGCGGTCGATGGCCTGCCCCGCGATGGCCGCGATGTCGGGCCGACCGGCTGCGGAGGGTGCGCCGATTACCGCAACGCGGCGCGGCAGGGCAAGGATTTCGCCGCCGCGCAGGCTTGTGTCCTGCGACAGGCCGTTGAAACGGGCCAGCTCCTGCGGCTCCAGCCCGACCCTTTCGGCCACCCGTGCGACCGTGTCGCCCGAGCGCGCGGCCACGACCTGATAGGAGGGATAGGAGATGACGCCGCGCGAATCCGGCTCTGGCCGGGGGGCGGTTTCCACCCGAACCGGCTCTTGCACGAGGGGCGATGTGAAGTCGCGGAACTGGAAATTGTCGTCGCAGGCCGCAAGACCCATCGCCGTGCCAAGAACCAGGCTGGTACGCAGAACGGAGCGGAATGCGCGTTTCATGCTCGAACCTCTCGGATGTGCCCGGGCGGGCCCCGGATCTGCTCCATCTATAGCACGGAGCAGCGCAAGGGGCTACTTAGTCGCCCGCCAGCCCCTCGACCAGAGGCACGAAGCGGACCGAGCGGAGTTCCGTATAGGACAGACCCTCGGGTCGCTTTTCGACGCGGATGAGTGTCTGCACGGCGTCCGACTGGCCTACGGGAAGCACCATTACCCCTCCCTCGCGCAATTGCGCCAGCAGCGGGCCGGGAGGGTCTTCGGCAGCGGCGGTGACAAGGATGCGGTCGAAGGGCGCCTGCTCGGGAAGGCCCCGCGAGCCGTCGGCGGTGATGATGGTGACATTGTGCAGGCCCAGATCCTCGATCACCCGCCGCGCCCCTTCGGTCAGGCGTCGGTGGCGGTCCACGCTGTAGACCCGCCGCGCCAGATGTGCCAGCACCGCCGCCTGATAGCCCGAGCCCGTCCCCACCTCCAGCACCTTGCAGCGGGGGCTGACATCCAGCGCCTCGGTCATCAGCGCCACAACCGATGGCTGGCTGATCGTCTGCCCGCAGGCGATGGGCAGCGGCACATCCTCATAGGCCCGTTCGGCAAAAAGCCCGCGCAGGAACAGGCCGCGGTCGATCTTCTCCATGGCCATGAGCACCCGCGTGTCGGTCACCC